>NZ_JBJNRJ010000006.1:121100-150945 GCF_046233715.1 Trujillonella humicola
CCGCGGGGCGCGCGGCCCACCCCCGCGGGCCCCGCCCGGGGGCCCCCGCCCCCCCCGGCCCCGCCCCCCCCCGGCGCCCGCAGCGCGGCACTGCCGGGGCACGGCGGAGCCCGGGCGGGGCGGCCGGTCAGGCCTCGGTGAGCGCGGTGCCGGGCAGCCAGTCGGCGTCGAGCAGCTCGGCGATCTCCTGCAGCGACGCGGTGTCCGCGCCCGCCGTGGAGCCGCTGACCGCGAGCCGCTCGACCATGACCCGGGCGACCTGCTCCTCGACGGTGTCCTCGGCGAAGGCGACCCGCCACGGCGAGGACTGCCCGTCCCGGTGGGTGCGGCCGGTGACCTGGCGGGCCTGGATGCCGGAGAACCGCGGCTGGTGGAACAGCCCGACCCGCGGGGTCGCCGTGGCGGACGTGCCGCCGGGCAGCAGCTCCCCGGCGTGCAGGCTGATCGACGCCGTCACGGTGAACACGCAGACCGGGGCCGCGCCGGTCTGGAAGCGCAGCCGCTCGGCCTCGACGTCGAACCGGTCGCGCCCGTAGATGCCGGCGACGGCGACCCCGGCGTCCTGCAGCGCCTCCCGGATCGGGTCGGCTGCGGTCTCGACGAACTCGACGGACACGGCCACCTGCCGCTCGGCCTCGACCTGGGCGCGCACCCAGTCGACGGTCGCCGGCACCCGGATGAGCCCGGCCTTCTGCCGGAACCGCAGCAGGGCGGCGCGGCCACGGGCGGTCTGCCGGCTCCGGCGGGCCAGCTGCATCTCGGCCCGGAACTCGTGCCACTCGGCCTCGTAGCTCGCCCGCTCGGCCGGGCTCAGCGCCACCGCCGTGCCGCTGACGGTCACCGGCCCCCACGGCGCCGAGCGGTGCAGCGCGGCGGGCGGGTCGCCGGCGGTCAGCCACTCCTGGAGCCGGTCGAGGTCGGCGCGGCGCTCCTCGGCGTCCTCGGTCCAGGTCCAGCCGTAGCGGCCGCGTTCCACGTGGAACCCGTGCTCGGCGAGCCGCGCGGGGAGGTCGGCCCACGCGCGCAGCGGCTCACCGGCCCGCGCGGCGAACTGCGGGGCCAGGTAGGGCAGCTCGAGCGGGGTGTGCGCCGGGGTGGCGGTCGCGGCGACGACGAACGGGGCGTCCTTCGCACGGGCCGCGCCGGAGACCGCCTTCCAGTGCCTCCACCGCTGGGTGGTCGTGTGCCGGACCATGTGCGCCTCGTCGCCGATGACGACGTCGAACGGCGGCGCCGTCTTCAGCAGCGCCGACACCTTCGCCAGCCGGTCCCAGGTCGTGACGCACCAGCGCAGCCCGCCGTCGCCGAAGCCGGCGATCGAGCGGCTCCAGTGCGGGATGGTGATGGCGGCCGGGCGGTCGGCGACGACGAGGACCCGGTCCCCGCCGCGCAGCTCGCAGATCTCCCGCGCGGCCATGATCGCCGTCCCGGTCTTGCCGACGCCGGGGTCGTCGCCGAGCAGGAACACCCGGTGCCCGGCCGCGGCGCTCGCCACGACCGCCTCGGCGCCGGTGCACTGCTCCTCGCGCGGCTCCAGCGACGTTCCCGGCGGCAGCGGCCGGGGCTCCTCGTTGAGCTCGTCCTCCAGGAACCGCTCGAGCGTGTACGGCGGCGGGTCGTAGGGCGCCAGGGGCGGTGGCAGCGCGCGGCCCACGTACACGTGCGCCTGCAGTCCGGGGTGCCACACCGCCCCCGGCGCCGGGGCGCGGAACGGGACGGCGAGCACCCACACCCGCTCGCCCGGGCCGGCGGTGGGCAGATCGGGTGCGGGCTGCCGGCGGGCGGGTGCCCGCCGCCTCGGGGCGGTGCGGGTCGTGCCGCCCGCTCGGGTGGTGGTCCGGCGGCGCCGTGCGGGCATGGGTGCTCCCCCTCGTGGTCCGGCGGACGACGGTAGGCGGACGCCTCCCCGCGATCTGGTGGAATCGCCGGGTGGACGTCGACCCGGAGGAACGGCTGCACGCGCGCACGGTCGGGGACGCCGGCCCGCGGGTGGCCTTCGTGCACGGGCTGTTCGGCCAGGGCCGGAACTGGACGACGATCGCCAAGGGCCTCGCCGACGGGCACCGGGTGACCCTGCTGGACCTGCCCAACCACGGGCACTCGCCGTGGACCGACCGGGTCGACTACCTCGACATGGCCGGGCTGGTGGCCGCCGAGATGGAGTCGTTCGGCGAGCCGGTGACGCTGGTGGGCCACTCGATGGGCGGCAAGGTGGCCATGCAGCTGGCGCTGCGCCGGCCGGAGCTGCTGCGGGCGCTCGTGGTCGTCGACATCGCCCCGGTCGAGTACCCGGTCTCGGGCGGGCGCACCGACGACCCCGACGAGGAGGCCTCTCCCTTCGCGGCGTTCATCGCCGCGATGCGGGCCGTCGACCTGGACGGGCTCGAGACCCGCGACGAGGCCGACGCGGCGCTGCGCGAGGCGGTGCCCAGCCCGATGGTGCGCTCGTTCCTCCTGCAGTCGCTGGTGCGGGGCGGGTCCGGGCCGGACGGCGGCTGGCGGTGGCGGCTCAACCTGGACCTGCTCGGCCGCGACCTCGAGGAGCTGCGCGGCTTCCCCGAACCACCGCCCGGCGCGACCTACGAGGGTCCGGTGCTCTGGGTGGCCGGCGCGACCAGCCACTACGTGCTGCCGGAGGACCGCGCGCGCATGCACGAGCTCTTCCCCCGCACCCGGCTGGTGCGGATCAGGGACGCCGGGCACTGGGTGCACTCCGAGCAGCCCGAGGTCTTCCTGGAGACCCTGCGGAGGTTCCTGGCCTCCGTCGAGGACTGAGCCTCAGCCCGCCACGCGGGCGCACTCCGCGCACCGGGCCGCGTCGGGGACGTCGAGCCAGTCCCGGTCCGCGGAGACCTCGACCAGCAGGCCGCACTCGGAGGCGGTCAGCCCGTCGACCACGGGCCGCGAGACGGCGTGCCGCGGGCCGGGCGCGGTCGCCGTGGACCCCTCGGTGCCGGCGGCCGAGGCCACCGCGTACAGGCGGGAGGTGGTCGCGTAGAGGCTCGCCGTCATGCACCCAGCATCGGACGTGGACATGACGAAGCGATGACGGCGACCGGACCGTTCGCCGACTCCTCGTCGCACGGGCACCGGCGACCGGGGCGGTAGGCGGATCCCGACCCCTGGAGCCGGCCGCCGGTCGCTGCCATCCTGGGGCGGTGACCAGCGAGTTCGTCGTGCACCGGCCGGCCGGGCTGCTGCGCGGGCCGGTCGCCGCCGCTGTCGGCTACGGCCAGGTCGGCCTCGAGCCGGGGGTCCACCGCGGGCTCCCCTCCCCCACGCTCACGCTGGTCGTCACCCTCGGCGACCCGCTGGAGCTCGTCGCCCACCCCGACCCCGCGCAGGCCCCGGGCCGGTACGACGCGCTGGTGGGTGGCCTGCACACGGCTCCTGCGCTCATCGCCCACCCGGGCCGGCAGGCCGGCCTCCAGCTGGGCCTGGACCCGCTCGGCGCCCGCCGGCTGCTCGGCGTCCCCGCCGGCGAGCTGGCGTCGCTGGACTGCGCTCTCGCCGAGGTCCTGGGCGGCGCCGCCGACGAGCTGGTGGAGCGGGTCCGCGAGGCCGGCAGCTGGCCGGCGCGGTTCGCGGCGGCCGACGGCGTCCTCACCCGTGCGGTCCTGTCCCGGGCCGCCCGGGTCCGCCCGGACCCGCCGGCCGAGGTGGGCGAGGCCTGGCGGCTGACCCTGGCGTCGGGCGGGCGGCTGCGGGTGGCCGAGCTCGCCCGGCGGGTCGGGTGGTCGCAGCGGCACCTCACCGCCCGCTTCCGGGCCGAGACCGGCCTGGGGCCCAAGGAGGCGGCGCGGGTGGTCCGCTTCGACCGCGCGCGGCGCGCGCTGGCCCGCCGGGTCGCGGCCGGCGCCCCGCCGGACCTCGCCGGGCTCGCCGCCGCGGCCGGCTACGCCGACCAGTCGCACCTCACCCGCGACTGGCGGGCGTTCAGCGGGCTCTCCCCGCTGCGCTGGCTGGACGCGGAGTTCGGATTCGTCCAAGACGGCGGGGTCGTCCCCGCGGCAGGGTCGGCGGCATGACCGCACCGCAGAACACCCCGTCCCCCACCGTCTGGCCCGCCTTCCGCGCCAGCGACGCCCCCGCCCTGATCCGCTGGCTGGTCGACGTCCTCGGTTTCGAGGAGACGCTCGTCGTCCGCGACGGCGACCTGGTGACCCACGCCGAGCTCGCCTGGCCGCCCGGCGGCGGGGTGATGCTCGGCTCGGCCCGGGACGACGGCGGCTGGGACGTGAAGCCCGGCGTGAGCGGCGCCTACCTGGTGACCGACGACGTCGAGGCGGTCTGGGCGCGGGTGCAGGCCGCCGGCGCCGACGTCCTGCGCCCGCTGCAGTCCCCGCCGTACGGCGGGCTCGAGTTCTCCGTGCGCGACCCCGAGGGCAACAGCTGGAGCGTCGGCAGCTACCGGGGCGAGCCGCGGCGGTGACCCCCGACGACGTCCGTGCGATCGCCCTCGGCCTCCCGGAGGTGACCGAGGGCGACCACCACGGCCGCCGCGCCTTCCGGCTGGGGACGCGGGTGCTCGCCACGCAGTGGACCGGCACGCAGCTGAACGTGCTGGTCGACGAGTCCACCGCGCGGGCCGCCGAGGGCGGGCCGTGCGAGCTGCTGTGGTGGGGCAGGACGCTGTCCGGCGTCCGCGTGGACCTCACCGCGGCGACGCCGGACCTGGTCGCGGACCTGCTCGAGGAGGCCTGGGCCCGCCGTGCCCCCGCCCGGCTGCTGCGGGAGCGGGGCCCGGGTCGCCGCTGACCGGGCCGGGGCGCGAGGATCGGCGCATGAGCGACGTCCGTGCCGGTCAGCCCGCCCAGCCCAGCGACCTGGTCGACGTCGCGTCCCTGGTCACCGCCTACTACACGCTGCGGCCGGACCCGGCCGAGCCGGCGCAGCAGGTGGCCTTCGGGACGTCGGGGCACCGCGGCTCGGCGTTCGACGTGGCGTTCAACGAGGCGCACATCCTGGCCACCACGCAGGCGATCTGCGAGTACCGCGCCGCCCACGGGGTCGACGGGCCGCTGTTCCTGGGCCGCGACACGCACGCGCTCAGCGAGCCGGCGTGGGCCAGCGCGCTGGAGGTGCTCGCCGCCAACGACGTGACCGTCCTCGTCGACGCCGCAGGCCGGTACACACCCACCCCGGCGGTGAGCCACGCGATCCTGCGGGCGAACCGGGACAGCCCGGCGCACCGCGCCGACGGCATCGTCGTCACCCCGTCGCACAACCCGCCCCGGGACGGCGGCTTCAAGTACAACCCGCCGCACGGTGGCCCGGCCGACTCCGACGCCACGAAGGCGATCGCCGACCGCGCGAACGAGCTGCTGCGCGCCGGGCTCGACGGCGTGCGCCGGATCCCCTTCCCACGGGCCCGCGCCGCGGCGCAGCCGTACGACTACCTCGGCACCTACGTCGACGACCTCCCGCAGGTGCTCGACCTCGACGCCGTCCGCGACGCGGGGGTGCGCATCGGCGCCGACCCGCTGGGCGGGGCATCGGTCGACTACTGGGCGGCGATCGCCGAGCGGCACCGGCTCGACCTCGCCGTCGTCAACCCGCTGGTCGACCCCACCTGGCGGTTCATGACGCTGGACTGGGACGGCAGGATCCGGATGGACTGCTCGTCGCCGTCGGCGATGGCCTCGCTGATCGACAAGCGCGGGCAGTACGCGATCGCCACCGGAAACGACGCCGACGCCGACCGGCACGGCATCGTCACCCCCGACGGCGGCCTGATGAACCCCAACCACTTCCTCGCCGTCGCCATCTCCTACCTGTTCGCCCACCGCGAGGGCTGGGGAGCGGACGTGGCCGTCGGCAAGACGCTGGTGTCCTCCTCGCTGATCGACCGGGTCGTCGCGGATCTCGGGCGGCGGCTGGTGGAGGTGCCGGTCGGGTTCAAGTGGTTCGTGCCCGGTCTGCTCGACGGGACGGTCGGGTTCGGCGGCGAGGAGTCGGCCGGGGCGTCCTTCCTGCGCCGCGACGGCGGGGTGTGGACGACGGACAAGGACGGGATCCTGCTCGCGCTGCTGGCGTCGGAGATGCAGGCGGTGACCGGCCGCTCGCCCTCCCAGCTGCACGGCGAGCTGACCGCGCGGTACGGGGAGTCGGCGTACGCGCGGGTGGACGCCCCCGCGACCCGGGAGCAGAAGGCGGCCCTCGGCAAGCTGTCGCCCGACGCCGTCCGCGCCGCCGAGCTGGCCGGCGAGCCGATCACGGCCAAGCTGACCCGCGCGCCGGGCAACGACGCCGCGATCGGCGGGCTGAAGGTGGTCACGGAGAACGCCTGGTTCGCCGCCCGGCCGTCGGGCACCGAGGACGTCTACAAGGTCTATGCCGAGTCCTTCCGCGGACCCGAGCACCTGGTGCGGGTGCAGGAGGAGGCCCGCGAGGTGGTCACCGCCGCCCTCGGGGGCTGAGCCCGCCCCGGGTGCCGGGGACGCCGCCTCCGCCGTGATCGTGGAACCGTCACCGCTCCCGCGGGCGCGTCGGTGCGTGTCGACGGCGCGACGCCCGTGATCACGGCCGGGGGCTCACCGCTTCGGGGGGACCGGAGCGTCGGAGGCGGAGGTGGGCAGGCCCGTGCCGCAGACTCCTCGGCGATGAGCGAGCAGGGTGCGCCGGACCAGTGGCGATCCGGGTACGGAGACGACCCGGGCCATGGCCAGGGCTACGGCTCGGGCTACGGCTCGGGCTACGGCTCGGGCTACGGCTCGGGCCACGGCTCGCCCTCGACGCATGGGCAGGCGTACGGGTCGGTTCCGGGCCACGGCCACCCCTCGGCGTACGGGCAGCCCCCGTACGGCCAGCACCCGTACGGCCAGCACCCGTACGGGCAGCCCCCGTACGGCCAGCACCCGTACGGCCAGCTCCCCTACGGCCTGCCCCCGTACGGCTACGGCGCGCCGTCGGCGTGGCCGCACGGACCGGGGCGGCCGGGCATCGCGACGGCCGCGGCGGTCCTGGGCTTCGTCACCGCCGGGCTGACCGCCCTGGCCTCCCTCGGCTTCCTCGTGGTCCTGCTGACCGGCGACGGCGACGCCACCACGGGTGTGCTGACCCTCGGCCTGCCGTGCGCCGCCGGCATGGTCCACGGCTCGGTGCGACTGCTGGGCCGCCGGTCGCCCGTTCCGCTGTTCGCGTCGGCGCTGGCCGCGGTCGGCGTGCTGCTGCTGGCGCTGCTGGTGGCCGCCACCGACCTGGACGGCGACGACGCCGTCGGCGTCGCCTTCTTCGTGCTGCTGGCAGGTGTGCTGCCGGTGCTCACCGCGGTCTTCGCCCGGCTGCCGGCGACGACCGGCTGGACCGGGAGCGCTCCGGCGGCCTGACCCTCAGCGCGCGCGGTTCTTGTCGGCGTACATCGCGTCGTCGGCGCTGCGGACCACCCGCTCGCAGGCCTCGTCGGGGTCGGCGCCGGGCTCGGCGATGCCGATGCCGATGCTCATGCCCAGCGAGATCCGGGTGCCGGCGATGTCGAGCGGCTCGGTGACCGTGGTGCGCAGCCGCTCGGCCAGGACCTCGGCCTCCGGAGGTTCGGTGTTCTCGCACACGATGCTGAACTCGTCGCCGCCCAGCCGGGCCGCGGTGTCGCTGGCCCGCAGCACCGAGGTGAGCCGCTCCGCGAAGGCCACCAGGACGGCGTCGCCCATCGGGTGGCCGTAGCGGTCGTTCACCGCCTTGAAGCCGTCGAGGTCGATGATCAGCACGCAGGTGGGGGTCCGCTCGCGGTGCCCGCGCTCCAGGGCGTGCCGGAGGCGGTCGCCGAACAGGATCCGGTTCGGCAGCCCGGTGAGCGGGTCGTGCAGCGACCGGTGCACCAGCTGGGCCTCCAGCGCCTTGCGGTCGGTGATGTCCTCCACGACCAGGACCAGGTGCGTCGGGCGTCCCGGCTGCTCGGCGACCCGGGTGACGGTCACCTGCACCGGCACCCGGCTGCCGTCGCCGCGCAGCAGCCCGCTCTCGACCCGGGAGACCCTGCCGGGGGTGGCGTGCACCGCGGTGCAGGCGTCACGGATGCCGGGCAGCGCGTCGGGGTCGGTCAGGTCGTAGAGGGCGGTGCCCCTCAGCTGGTCCGCGGACCGCCCGAGCAGCCGCTCGAGTGCCGGGTTGACCTCGACCAGCACGCTGTCCACCCTGCTGACCGCCATCCCGAGGGGCGCGGAGCCGAACGGGTCCCAGAGGGCAGCCGGCGGCTCCTCGGTCACCGTCGAGCTCCCGCTCCGTCCCGCCACGTCTCCCACCTCCGGCCCCAGTGTGACGGCTACCGGTGACGATCCCGGCCGCGTTCCACCTTCCGTACTGCCCGGAACCGTTCCACGTGGAACGTGACGTGGGTCCTCGGCTGCGACGGGGGAGGATGGCGGGGACGACGCGCGGCCCCGTCCCGGGCCGCGACGACCGCGGAGGAGGCGCAGGTGCTCGACGACAGGGACCCCTTCGACCTGGTGCTGCCCCCGGCGGTGGACGTCCGCGAGGTGGGCATGCGCGACGGGCTGCAGCTGGAGGCGCCGCTCCCGCTGGCCGACAAGCTGGCGATGCTGGAGGCGCTCGTGGCCACCGGGGTGCGCCGGATCGAGGCCACCTCGTTCGTCTCCCCCCGAGCCGTCCCGGCCCTGGCCGACGCCGACCAGGTCGCGGCCGAGCTGGGCCGGTGGAGCGGCGTGCTGTTCTCGGCGCTGGTGGCCAACCCGCGGGGCGCCGTCCGGGCGGTCGACGCCGGCGTCCCCGACCTCGAGTACGTGGTCTCCGCCTCCGACGGGCACAGCCGCGCCAACGCCGGCCGGAGCACCCCCGAGGCGGTCGGGGCCGTCGGCGAGATCGCCGGGCTCGCGCACGCCGCGGGCGGAACGCTGGAGGTGATCATCGCCACCGCCTGGGACTGCCCCTTCGACGGCCGCACCCCCGTCGCCCGCACCGTCGACGTCGCCCGGGCCGCGGTGACCGCCGGCGCCGACCGGATCTGCCTGGGCGACACCATCGGCAGCACGACCCCGCTGCGCGTCGTCCAGCTGCTCGACGCCGTCCGCCGGGTCTGCCCCGGTGTGCCGGTCGGGGTGCACTTCCACGACACCCGCGGCACCGGCCAGGCCAACGCGCTGACGGCGATCCAGGCCGGCGTCACCCAGCTGGACTCCTCGGTGGGTGGCCTGGGCGGGTGCCCGTTCGCCCCCGGCGCCAGCGGCAACATCGCGACCGAGGAGCTGGTCTACATGCTCGAGGAGTCCGGCGTGCGCACCGGACTGGACCTCGACGCCGTCCTGGCCGCGGCGCGGGTCACCGAGCGGGCCGTGGGCCACGAGCTGCCGAGCTCGCTGTACCGGGCCGGCGGGCGCTCGGTGCCCCGGTCCGCGGACCGGGCGGTCGCGGGCGCGTCCGGGACCTCCTGATGGACCTCGTGATGGACTCGGGGGCGTGAGCTCCCCCCTCCCCTCCCCCGGCGGGCCGGGCGCCGGTCCCGTCGCCGCGGTCGACCCCCGGGTCATGCGCGAGGTCATGGGGCACTTCGCCTCGGGGGTCACGGTGGTGACCGCGGCGAGCGGGCAGGGTCCGGTCGGCTTCACCTGCCAGTCGTTCAGCTCGCTGTCGCTGGATCCGCCGCTGGTGGTCATCGCCCCGGCGCGCGCCTCGCGGACCTGGCCGCGGCTGCGGGAGCTGGGCCGGTTCTGCGTCAACGTCCTCGCCGAGGACCAGCCCGGGCTGTCGGCCACCTTCGCCGGCGCCTCGGCCGACCGCTTCGCCGGCGTCGGCTGGCGGTCCAGCCCGCTGGGCCAGCCGGTGCTGGACGGCGTCGTGGCGTGGATCGACTGCGCCCTGTGGGCCGAGTACGACGGCGGTGACCACACGCTCGTCGCCGGGCGGGTCCTCGACCTGGGTGCCGATCCCCGCCGGCGCCCGCTGCTCTTCCACCGCGGCGGCTACGGCCTGCTCGGGAACGGCGCGCAGGCCGACGACGCCGGCATCGCCTGACGGAGCCGGCCGCTGAGCCGGCCACCCCGCCCGCGCACCTCGGGCATTGCTCCCGGGGTGGCCGTTCCACCGAGGGAGACGGCCGGTGGAGGGACGACGCCGCCGGGTCGCTCAGCCCAGCCGGAGGGCGAGCAGGGCGACGTCGTCCCGCCCGTCCAGCGTGCCGGCGACCGCGGCGTCGCACAGGGCCCGCGGGGTCGCGTCCGCCGGCGTCGCCGCGATCCGCTCGACCAGCTCGCTGATGCCCAGGTCCAGGTCGACGCCGGGGCGCTCGATCAGCCCGTCGGTGTAGGCCAGCAGCGTCGAGCCCGAGGGGACCTCGAGGACCGTCGTGGGCCGGTGCGCACCGTCGTCCACCCCGACGAGCAACCCGTTGATCTCGTCGAGCACCCGCACCGTGCCGCCCGGTTCCCGCAGCAGCAGCGGCGGGTGGCCGGCGTCGGCGAGGTGCACCCGCCAGGGCTCCCCCGGCGCCGTGGGGGGAGCCGCGCGGGCGTAGGCCAGCGTCGCCATCGACGCGACGTTCAGGCCCTGCACCAGCAGGTCGACCCGGGCGAGGACGACGCCGGGGTCGGGGTCGGGGGCGTCCCAGACGCAGGCGCGGATGATGCCGCGCAGGTGTCCCATGGCTGCGGCGGCGGCGATGTCGTGACCGACGACGTCTCCGATGACCAGGCCCACCGAGCCGTCGGGCAGGTGCAGCAGGTCGTAGAAGTCCCCGCCGACGTCGGTGGCCGCCGACGCGCTGACGTAGTGGGCGGCCGCCGTCACGCCGGGGATGTCCGGCAGGTCGGGCAGCAACGACCGCTGCAGGATCTCGGCGACGGCGTGCTCCTGCTGGTAGAGCCGCACGTTGTCCATGGCCAGGGCGGCGCGGCGGGAGAGGTCCTCGGCGAGGTCGACGTCGGCCGGGGTGAACGTGCGGTCCTCGCCCGACAGCACCAGAGCCAGGGCGCCGCGGGTCCGGCGGCGGGCGACCATCGGCACGGTGAGCACGGAGTGCCCGCCGAGGGCGTCGAAGGCCTCCCTGGCGGCGTCGGTGGCGAAGGCGCCCGCGAGCCGCGCGGGGTCGCGGTCGATGAGCACCGGCCGGCTGCGGGTCATGCTCTGCCGGCTCGGGGATCCGGGCGGCAGGTGCAGCGCGTGCAGCGTGCTGAAGGCCCGCAGCTGCTCGTCGAGGCCGTCCCGGTGCCGGTGGGCGGTCTGGACCACGTCGCCGTTCTCGTCGACGAGGGTGAGGAAGACCCAGTCGGCCAGCAGCGGCACGCACAGCCCGGCCAGCCGGTCGAGCAGGTCGGACATGTCCAGCGTCGCGATGAGCGTGCTCGTGGCCTCGGCCATGAGCGCCAGCCGGTTGGTCGCCTGCTCGGCCTGGGTGCGGGCGCCCTCGGCGTCGGCCCGCGCCTGCTCGGCAGTGGCCCGGGCGAGCTCCGCCTCCTGCCGGGCCGTCTGCTCGGCGGCGAACGCGCGCTCCCGCTCGTGCTCGACGCGGACCCGCTCGGTCACGTCCGTCTGCACGCCGACGAAGCTCACCAGCTCGCCCTCGCCGTCGAACACCGGGCTGATGGACAGCTGGTTCCAGAAGGCCGTGCCGTCCTTGCGGTAGTTGAGCAGCGTCGTCGTCACCGCGCGCTGCTCGGCGAGGGCCTCGCGGATCTCCGCGACGGCGTCGGGATCGGTCGCCGTCCCCTGCAGGAAGCGGCAGTTGCGCCCGACCGCCTCCCCGTACTCGTAGCCGGTGATGCGGGTGAAGGAGGGGTTGACCCAGATCAGCGGGCCGTCCTCCTGGCGCGGGTCGCTGATCGTGAACGTGATGTCGGTGGCGATGACCGCGCGCTCCCGCAGGGCCTGCAGCGCGGCCTCGGGGTCGCCGTCCGCCTCGGGGGTCTGGACCTCCAGGAAGACGACCAGCGACAGCTGCGCGTCGGAGCTGTCCGGCTGCGACAGCGGGAAGCCGGTCACCCACAGCAGCCGGTCGCGCGTGCCGTCGTCGGACCGTGCGCGCTCGGTCCGGTTGCTGCGGCCCGGGACCAGGCGGACGGCCTCCCCGGTCACCGGCTGGCCCTGGGCGACCAGGGAGAGCGGGCCGCTGGTGGAGGCCAGCGGCGCCCCGCCCAGATCGGTCAGCCCGGCGGCCGCGCCCCACGCGTCGACCGGCAGCGGCAGGTGCACGTTGCCGGCGAGCTCCACGGCGACGGTGTTGGCGAAGGTGACGGTGCCCTGGTCGCGGTCGATGAGCAGGACGGCGACCGGCGCGTCGGCGAGCACGCCGGGGAGGGTCGCGGAGACGCCTCCGTGCTGGGACACCGCCGCGCTGGCCGTGGCGACGAGACCGGCCTGCGAGCCCGCGGGACCGAGACCTGCCTGTGCCACGGCCTCCGCGTGACGGAGGTCGTTGTGGGCGGACGGCACGGACCGATCTTATCGATCGTGCACGACACACCGCAGGACGACCCCGCTGACCTGCGGTTTTCCACCGCGGGAGCACGGTACGTGTGGGCGGCGCGCCCGCGGGAACGGAGCAGGGGGCGCCGACCACGGGCGGGACCGCCGATGCCGTGCCCGGCGTCCGGGACCGTCAGGGAGGGGATCACCATGGGACTGCTCGACCGCATCTTCGGGCGCTCGCGCCGCCACGACGACGGGTACGGCGTGCACCCCGGCGACCGGTACGACCGGCGCTCGGACGGCGGGTGGTACGGCGACGAGGATCGGTACGGGGACGACGGGCGGTACGGGGCCGGTGACGGGCAGCGCAGCGACGAGCAGGCGGTCGAGCGCTACCGGTACCTGCTGCGCACCGCGCCGCCGGACCGGATCGAGGAGGCGCACGCGGAGGCCTTCGCCCAGCTCACGCCCGACCAGCGGCAGCAGGTGCTGGTCGGTCTCGCCGCGGCGGTGCCCGCGCAGGAGCGCCCGCGCTCCGACGACCCGCGGACGCTGGCCCGCGCGGCCACCCGGGCCGAGCTGCGCCGGCCGGGCACGCTGGAGCGCGCCTTCGGCGGGGGCGCGTACGGCTCCGCGGGCCACGGCCGGGGAGGTGGCTTCGGCCCCGGAGGGATCGGGGCCGGCATCGGGGCGACCATGCTCGGCACCATCGGCGGACTGGTGGTCGGCACCGCGGTGGCCGACGCCCTGTTCGACACCGGCCCCGGGGACGGCGGTCTGTTCGGTGGCGGGGACGAGCAGGCCTACGCCGAGGGCTACCAGGACGGTGCCGCAGCCGACGGGGGCGACTACGCCACCGACGGCGGGGACCTCGGCGGGGACTTCGGCGGCGGGTTCGACGGCGGGGACTTCGGCGGCGGGTTCGGCGGCGACTTCTGATCGCTGTCCCCGCCGGTGCCCGCCGCGCTGCGCAGGTAGAGCAGGCCGAGCACCGGGAGCACCAGCGGCACGTAGCCGTAGCCCTGCCCGAAGCCGGACCAGACGGTCTCGTCGGGGAAGGCGGCGGGGTCGGCGAGCGACAGGGCGCCGACCACCAGCACCCCGGTGAGCTCGACGGCGCAGGAGACCAGCGCGGTCCGCCGTCCGCCCCGCCCGCCGCGGGCCAGGCCGACCGTGGCGACCGCGTACACCGCCGCGGCGAGCGCCGACAGCAGGTAGGCCAGCGGTGCCTCGGAGAACCGGGTGGCGATCTGCACCGCCGCCCGGGCCCCCGCGGCCAGCGCGAACACCCCGTAGACGGCGACGAGCACCCGCCCGAGCCCCTGTGCCGGTGCGGGCCCGCCGACGGGCCGCGCGGGCTCAGCCACCGCCGGCCTCCCACAGCTGCAGCAGCCGCCAGACCATGACGGCGACCGCGGCGGCCGGCACCGCGAGCACCGTGCCCGCCCAGCGGCTGGTCTCGGTGCGGGAGAACAGCACGCCCGCGACCGGCAGCAGCAGGGCGCCGGCGAGGTAGCCGAGGAACGTCGCGGTGTCCGGCAGGTCGGCATCCGGCAGCCGCACCGCGGCCAGCACCGCCTGCGCCACGAGCAGCGCCTGCAGGAGGCCGGCCAGGGCGAGGTGCAGCAGGCCGATCCGGCGCCGGGCGGCGGTCGAGGCCAGGCCGGCGAGCGCCAGGAGGGCGGCGACCACGGTGACGGCGACGACGAGCGGGGTGCTCACCGGGCCGCTCCGCTCTGCACGCCCCCCATCCTCTCGTCCGCCGGCGCCGGCCCCGCCGCAGGGGCCCGGCGGAGGGCGTCGGGGTCCGTCAGCGGTGGATGCTGGACATGTCCGGGTAGCGCTCCCCCGCCGTGGCCCCGCGCGGTGCGGCCTCGTCGAGCCGGCGCAGGTCGTCCGCGGTCAGCTCGACCTCCGCCGCGGCGGCGTTCTCCTCCAGGTAGGCGACCCGTTTGGTGCCGGGGATCGGCACGATCTGCGGGCGGCCGTCCCGGCCGCCCTGGGCCATCACCCACGCGAGCGCGAGCTGCGAGGCGGTGACCCCCTTCTCGTCGGCGATCTCGCGGACCCGGTCGACCAGCTCCAGGTTGCGGCGGGCGTTCTCCCCCTGGAAGCGCGGGTTGTGCCGCCGGAAGTCGTCGGGTGCGAGGTCGTCGATGCTGCGGATCCGCCCGGAGAGGAAGCCGCGGCCGATCGGCGAGTAGGCGACGAAGCCGATGCCCAGCTCCGCGCAGGTCGCGAGGACGCCGTCGTCCTCCGGATCGCGCGTCCACAGCGAGTACTCGGTCTGCACCGCGGTCACCGGCTGCACCGCGTGCGCGCGGCGGATCGTCCCGGGTGCGGCCTCGGAGATGCCGGTGAACCGGACCTTGCCGGCGTCCACCAGCTCGCGCAGCGCGCCCCACGTCTCCTCGACCGGCACGGCCGTGTCCACCCGGTGCTGGTAGTACAGGTCGATCACGTCGACGCCGAGCCGCTGCAGCGAGGCGTCGCACGCCCGGTGCACGTACTCCGGGCGGCCGTTGATCCCGATCCGCGAGCCGTCCTCGCGGCGCTCGTTGCCGAACTTCGTGGCCAGCACCACCTCCTCGCGGCGGCCGGCGATCGCGCGGCCGACCAGCCGCTCGTTGGTGAAGGGGCCGTACATGTCGGCGGTGTCGAGGAAGGTGACGCCCAGGTCGAGGGCGCGGTGGATGGTCGCCTCGGCCTCGGCCTCGTCGGCGGTCCCGTAGAACTCGCTCATCCCCATGCAGCCCAGCCCCATGGCGGGGACGGCGAGCTGGCCCAGCGTGCGTGTCTGCATGGCGCGCTCCTGCCCACGGCGCCGCGACCCCAACCCGCGCCGTCCCGGTCCCGAGCGGCCGCGAGGAGGCCGCCGCGTTGCACGTGGAACCGCCGTGACGCCGCTCACGACGCGCCGGGCTCGCGTCGCCAAACCCGCCGGGCTCGGGTTGGATCTTCTTGCATGTGCGGCCTCTCCGGCGAGATCAGGTTCGACGGCACCCTCGCCGACACGGCGGCGGTCGGGCGGATGGTCGACCAGCTGGTCCCCCGCGGTCCCGACGGCCAGGGCATGTGGGGCGCGGGGCGGGTGGCCTTCGGGCACCGCCGGCTGTCGGTCATCGACCTGTCGGCGGCCGGCAGCCAGCCGATGGTCGACAACGAGCTCGGGCTGAGCGCGGTCTTCAACGGCTGCATCTACGACTACCGGGAGCTGCGTGCCGAGCTCGAGGGGCACGGCTACCGCTTCTTCTCCACCTCCGACACCGAGGTGATCCTCAAGGGCTACCACCACTGGGGCACCGACGTCGTCGACCACCTGCACGGCATGTTCGTGTTCGTCATCCACGAGCGGGACACCGGCCGGGTGGTGATGGCCCGCGACCGGCTGGGCATCAAGCCGCTCTACCTCGCCGAGACCCCGGGCCGGCTGCGGTTCGCCTCGACGCTGCCCGCGCTGCTGCGCGCCGGTGACGTCGACACGTCCATCGACCCGGTGGCGCTGCACCACTACCTGACGTGGCACGCCGTCGTCCCGGCGCCGCGCACGCTCCTCAACGGCGTCCGCAAGCTCCCCCCGGCGACCGTCCGGGTCATCGAGACCGACGGGGCCAGCCGCGAGCACCGCTACTGGGCGCCGGCCTACGAGCGCCGCGCCGAGCACTCCGGCTGGTCGGACCGCGACTGGGAGGACGCGATCGAGGAGGCGCTGCGGGTCGCCGTGCGCCGCCGGCTCGTGGCCGACATCCCGGTCGGGGTGCTGCTCTCCGGCGGCCTGGACTCCAGCCTCATCGTCGGCCTGCTCGCCCAGGAGGGGCAGACCGGTCTGGCGACCTACAGCATCGGCTTCGAGGCGGTCGGCGGGCGCGAGGGCGACGAGTTCCAGTACTCCGACGTCATCGCCGAGCGGTTCGCCACCGACCACCACCGGATCCGGGTGGGCTCCGACGAGCTCGCCGGCGCGCTCGGCCACGCCATCGGCGCCATGGCCGAGCCGATGGTCAGCCACGACGTCGTCGCCTTCGACCTCCTGTCGGAGCGGGTCAGCCAGTCGATCCGCGTGGTCCAGTCCGGCCAGGGCGCCGACGAGGTCTTCGCCGGCTACCACTGGTACCCGCCGCTGGCCGGCGTCCCCCGCGGCGAGGCCGTCGACCGGTACGCCGCCGCCTTCTTCGACCGCACGCACGCCGAGCTCCAGCGGGTGGTGACGCAGCGGTACGCGCTCGACGAGGACGTCAGCCGCGCGTTCGTCGCCGCGCACATGGAGGCGCCCGGCGCGCAGACCGCGGTGGACGCCGCGCTGCGGCTGGACAGCGAGGTGATGCTGGTCGACGACCCGGTCAAGCGGGTGGACAACATGAGCATGGCGTGGGGCCTGGAGGCCCGCGTGCCCTTCCTGGACCACGACCTGGTGGAGCTGGCCGCGGCCTGTCCCCCGGAGCTGAAGCTGGCCGACGGCGGGAAAGGCGTGCTCAAGGCCATCGGCCGGCGGATCATCCCGCCGGAGGTCATCGACCGGCCCAAGGGCTACTTCCCGGTTCCGGCGATCACCCACCTCCAGGGCAAGGTGCTCGACCTGGTCCGGGACGCGCTGAGCAGCGACGCCGCCCGCGAGCGGGGCCTGTTCCGGCCGGACTACGTCGAGGGCCTGCTCGCCGACCCGAACGGCGAGCTGACGCCGCTGCGCGGCAACAAGCTGTGGCAGCTCGGGCTGCTGGAGCTCTGGCTGCAGAACCACGGGGTCTGAGGAAGGGACCGACACCGTGACTCCACGGCTGGCCGGCCACCGGCGCCGTCCCGTTGCCTCCACCCCCGAGCTGACCAGCCGGTCGTGGCACGAGCCCTCCGCGCACGAGCTCGGGGACATGGCCACCGACGTCGTGCTCGACCTGGGCTGGGGCCGGCTGGTGTTCGGGCAGACGTTCCGCGAGCTCGACGGGATCGTGCACGCCCTGCGCGCGGAGGAGACCGGCCGCCGCGACATCTGCGTCTACCCGCGCGACCCGCAGGTGCTGGTCGGCATGGCGCCCGACGAGCTGTTCATCGACCCGTCGCTCACCTACCGGCTGGACCTGCACCGCTACCGCTCGCGGCCCGACGTCATCCGCGGGGTCTTCGTGCGCACGGTGACCTCGCAGGCGGAGATGGCGGTCATCGACGACCTCTACGCCCGCAACGGCATGGTCGCCGCCGACCCCGAGATCATGTGGGCCAACCACCGGACCCGGACCTTCACCTACCTGGTCGCCGAGGACACCCGGACCGGCAAGATCGTCGGCACCGTCACCGGCGTCGACCACGTGCTCGCCTTCGGTGACCCGGAGGGCGGCACCAGCCTGTGGTGCCTGGTCGCCGACAAGCAGGACGCCCCGCCCGGCACCGGCGAGGCGCTGGTGCGGGTGCTCGCCGAGCGCTACGTCGCCCGCGGCCGCGCGTACCTCGACCTGTCGGTCATGCACGACAACACCCCGGCGATCGCGCTGTACCGCAAGCTCGGCTTCTCCCGCGTCCCCGCGGTCTGCGTGAAGAGCAAGAACCCCATCAACACGCCGCTGTTCGCCTCGCGGCCGCCCGGGCTGGACACGCTGAACCCCTACGCCACGATCATCGCCGAGGAGGCGCTGCGGCGGGGCATCCGCGTCGAGGTCACCGACGCCGAGTGGGGCGAGATGCGGCTGACCCTGGGCGGCCGCTCGGTGCTCACCCGCGAGTCGCTGTCGGAGTTCACCAGTGCCGTGGCCATGAGCCGCTGCGACGACAAGCGGGTCACCCGCCGCATCATGCGCCGGGCCGGGGTGCGCGTCGCCCAGGGCGCGCTGGCCCGCGAGGGGGACCTGGCCGACGCCCGCGCGCTGCTCGGCGCCGTCGAGCAGGTCGTGGTGAAACCGGCCCGCGGCGAGCAGGGCCGGGGCATCACCGTGGGGGTCCGGGACGACGCCGCGCTCGAGCGGGCCGTGCAGCTGGCGCTGCAGTTCTGCCCCGACGTGCTGGTCGAGGAGCTCGTGCCCGGCGAGGACCTGCGGGTCGTCGTCATCGACCGGCAGGTGGTGGCCGCCGCGGTCCGCCGGCCCGCGGAGGTCATCGGCGACGGGCGGCTGCCCGTGGCCGACCTGGTGCGCACCACCAGCCGGCGGCGGGAGCGGGCCACCGGCGGGGAGTCGACGATCCCGCTGGACGACACGACGGCGGAGGTCGTCGCCGAGGCCGGCTACGCCATGGACGACGTCCCCTCCCGGGGCGAGCGCATCCAGGTCCGGCGGACGGCGAACCTGCACACCGGCGGCACCATCGAGGACGTCACCGACCGGCTGCACCCCGAGATCGCCGAGGCGGCCGTGCGCGCGGCGGAGGCGCTGGGCATCCCGGTGACCGGCATCGACTTCCTGGTGCCGGCCGTCGACGGCCCCGACTACGTCTTCATCGAGGCCAACGAGCGCCCGGGGCTGGCCAACCACGAGCCGCAGCCGACGGCGGCCCGGTTCGTCGACCTGCTGTTCCCCGAGACCCGCCGCCGATGAGGGACCCCCGTGCCCCCCGCCGCCCGCAGCCTCGCGGCGGGACCCTGCACGGGGGCCGCCCCGCGCCGCGACTCCGGTGACCGCCTACCTGCTCGCCGCGGTGGGCGGGGCGCTCGGCGCCCTCGCGCGCTGGGGGGTGGCCGAGGCGCTGCCCTCCTCCCCCGGCGGCTGGCCCTGGGCCACGCTGCTGGAGAACCTCACCGGCTGCCTGCTCCTCGGGGTGCTGCTCGGCGCGGTCCTGGCCCGGTTCCCCGACCGCCCCTGGCTGCGGCCGCTGCTGGGCACCGGCGTGCTCGGCGGGTACACGACGTACTCGACCTTCGCGGTCGACGTCGTCCGCCTGGTGGACGACGGCGCGGCTGCGGTCGCGGTGGCCTACGTCCTCGTCTCGGTGGCCGGGGGCGTCCTGGCCGCGGCGGCCGGGGTGTGGCTGGGCCGGCGCGGCGGCGTCCGGGCGCGCGCCGTGGTGGTCGTCGAGGAGGAGGTCGCGTGACCGCGCTGCTCGTCGTCCTCGGGGCGATGGCCGGCGCACCGCTGCGGCTGCTGGCCGAGCGGGTGGCCGCCACCCGGCGCGGGCGCGGCAGCGTGCTGGGGACGCTCGCGGTGAACGTCGCCGGGTCGCTCGTCCTGGGGGTGCTGCTCGGTCTGGGCGACGCCCCGGCGTGGGTGGTCGCGCTGGTCGGCACCGGCTTCTGCGGCACCCTCACCACCTTCTCGACCTTCGGCGTGGACGTCGTCCGGCTGGTCGAGGAGCGCGCCGTCGCCCGCGCGGCGGCCTACGTCGGCGCGACCGTCGTCCTCGGGCTGGGCGCCGCCGCGGCCGGTTACGCCGTGGCCGCCGCTTCCTGATCGGCCCCGGGTCGGTAGGGTCGACCGCGGTATGGCCGACTTCCCCGAGCAGCAGACGCGGGCCGAGAGCCCGGTGGTCGTCGTGGCCAACCGGCTCCCCGTCGACCAGGTCACCGAGCCGGACGGCAGCACCCGCTGGCAGCGCAGCCCCGGCGGCCTGGTCACCGCGCTCGAGCCATTCGTCGCCGGCCGCGGCGGGGCCTGGGTGGGCTGGTCCGGGTCGGCCGGGCCGGCCCCGGAGCCGTTCGAGTCCGGCGGCATGTCGCTCATCCCGGTCGAGCTGTCCGAGGAGGAGGTCGACCGCTACTACGAGGGCATGTCGAACGCCTCGCTGTGGCCGCTGTACCACGACGTGGTCGCCAAGCCCGAGTACCACCGCACCTGGTGGGACACCTACGTGCAGGTCAACAAGCGGTTCGCCGACCGCGCCGCCGAGGTGGCCGGCGAGGGCGCGATCGTCTGGGTGCACGACTACCAGCTGCAGCTGGTGCCCGCGATGCTGCGCCAGCGCCGTCCCGACCTGACCATCGGGTTCTTCCTGCACATCCCGTTCCCGCCGTACGAGCTGTTCACCCAGCTGCCCTGGCGCTCGGCGATCGTGGAGGGCCTGCTCGGCGCCGACCTGGTCGGCTTCCAGCTGCCCAGCGCCGCGAGCAACTTCGTGCAGCTCGCCCGCCGGCTGCACGACCTGCCCACCCGCAAGGACGTCATCCAGTACGACGGGCGGACCGTCACGGCGCGGGCGTTCCCGATCTCCATCGACGTGGCGGCCTTCGACCAGCTGGCCGGCTCGCCCGAGGTGGTCGCCCGCGCTGCGGAGATCCGCAAGGAGCTCGGCGACCCCGACAAGATCATCCTCGGGGTCGACCGGCTGGACTACACCAAGGGGATCGGGGTCCGGCTCAACGCCTTCGAGGAGCTGCTGGAGGACGGCGTGGTCGAGGCGCCGTCGACGGTCTTCGTGCAGGTGGCCACCCCCAGCCGGGAGCGGGTCGAGCACTACGTGCAGATGCGCGAGACGATCGAGCAGCAGGTCGGCCACATCAACGGCGTCTTCGGCAGCCTGGGCGGCCCGGCGGTGCACTACATCAACCAGTCCGTGCCCCGCGAGGAGCTGGTCGCGCTCTACCGCGCCGCCGACGTCATGCTCGTGACCCCGTACCGGGACGGCATGAACCTGGTGGCCAAGGAGTACGTCGCCGCCCGCGGCGACCTGGGCGGCGCGCTGGTGCTGTCGGAGTTCGCCGGCGCCGCCGCCGAGCTGAGGCAGGCCTTCCTGGTCAACCCGCACGACATCGCCGGGCTGAAGAACCAGCTGGTGCGCGCGCTGCGGATCGAGCGCGAGGAGAGCGCCAAGCGGATGCGCGCGATGCGCCGGCACGTCTTCCGCAACGACCTGGACCACTGGGCGACGTCGTTCTTCGACGCGCTCAAGGCGCAGGTCTGAGCGTGTCTCCCGACGGCCTGCCCCAGGACCTCGCCACCGCACTCCCCCGGCTGGCCGCCCGCCGGCCGCTGCTGGTCGCCAGCGACTACGACGGCGTGCTGGCCCCGCTGGTCGGCGATCCCTCCGCGGCGGTGCCGCTGCCGGGCGTCGACGCGGTGCTCGACCGGCTGGCCGGCCACGAGGGCGTCACCGTGGCGCTGGTGAGCGGCCGCGGGGTGGCCGACCTGCAGGCCGTCAGCGGGCTGGCCGGTCCCTACCGCTGGGTGGGCAGCCACGGTGCGGAGTTCGACGGCCCGCTGACCGGTGAGCTCGCCGAGCGCCGCGACGAGCTCGCCGAGCGGCTGGCCCCCCTGGTGGCCGCGACGCCGGGCGGCCGGCTGGAGGTCAAGCCGGCCAGCGTCGCGGTCCACGTCCGGCAGGTCACCGACCGCCCGGCCGCCACCGCGCTGCTCGAGGCGGCCCGCGCCCAGGCGGACCCGCACCTGACGCTCAAGCCGGGCAAGGAGGTGCTCGAGATCGCGGTGACGGACGCGGACAAGGGCAGCTCGCTGCGCCGGCTGCGCGAGGAGCTCGGGGCCGCGGCCGTGCTGTACCTCGGCGACGACCTCACCGACGAGGACGCCTTCGCCGTCCTCGGCCCGGACGACGTCGGGGTGAAGGTCGGCCCGGGCGACACCGTGGCCGGTTTCCGGGTGGCCGATCCGGAGCGCGCACTCGCCCTGCTGACCGCGCTCGACGCCGCCCTGGCCCGCCCGGCCGGCTGACGTCGCCGCTCCCCCCGTCGGGGTCTCGTCTGCGGGGGCCGCTGCGCGCGGGGGATCCGTGTCGCGGCACGCCCGGGGAGCGACCGCCTCCCGCGTGTCGACCCGGGCGGCGCGGTCCGCTCCCCTCCCCCGGGTCCCGCGCCCCTGAGCTGCGCCGACGGCACCGCGCCTCCGGGAGGTCGGCCACGGCGCCGTCGACAGGTCGACAGCCCCGCGCGGGGTGTGCCGGGTCAAACACGACGATTGCGTCACTGACGGCCCAGGGTCACGGGATGCGGCTGGAGCGCGTCCAAGGATGACGCAGCTCGACCCGCCGTCCCTCCTGGAGCAGCCATGACCGTCCCCGCACTCCCCCCGCCCGCCCGCCGCGGTGGCTGGTTCGCCGACCGGCCGCTGGCGGTCAAGTTCGGCGTCCTCGTCGGCGTCGTCGTCCTCGCCTTCGCCGGCCTGCTCGCCGCCGTCCTCGTGGGGAACGGCTCCGTCCGGGACGCCACCGCCCGGCTGCAGGACCTGGCCGACGCCGAGACGCTCGTGCTGCAGCTCGACACCCGGGCCAGCGAGCTCAAGGTCGACGGCTTCAAGGCGCTGGTGCGCGACGTCCCCGCCGAGCAGCTCGCGGAGCTGGCCGAGGACATCGCCACCCCCGAGGCGCTGCTCGCCGAGCTCGGCGCCATCCCGCTGGACGGGGCGCCCGCCACCGCGGTGGCCGATCTGGCCGCCAGCTTCGGCGACTACACCGCCGCCATCTCGGCGTTCGTGGACGACGCGGTCACCGACCAGGCGGCCACCCGCGTGCGCTGGGAGGACATCCAGGCCGCCAACGACCTCACCGACGGTGCCGTCGGCGCCGCCAAGGACGAGCTGGCCGCGGCGCGGACGGCGGCCGAGCAGGCGCTGCGCGACGACATCGCCCGGGCCGAGCGCGTCGTCGTGGGCGTCGCCGCCGGCGCGCTGGTGGCGGTGCTCGCCATCAGCTGGCTGATCAGCCGGTCGGTCACCCGGCCGGTGCAGCGGGTCAGGCTCGCACTCCAGGCGCTGGCCGGTGGTGACCTGACCGTCTCGGCCGACGTGACCTCCCGAGACGAGGTCGGGCAGATGGCCGGCGCCCTGGCCGCGGCGCAGTCGAGCCTGCGCGAGGTGATGGCGGGCGTGGCCGCGTCGGCGCACGCGGTGGCGGCGTCGTCGGAGGAGCTGTCGGCGTCCTCGGCGCAGATCTCGGCGTCGGCGGAGGAGACCTCGGCGCAGTCCGGGGTCGTGTCCTCGGCCGCCGAGGAGGTCTCGCGCAGCGTGGCGACCGTCGCTGCGGGCGCCGAGCAGATGGGCGCCTCGATCCGGGAGATCTCGCAGAACGCCGCGGAGGCCTCCGAGGTGGCCATGCGGGCGGTCAGCGCGGCGGAGTCCACCACGGCCACGGTGAACAAGCTCGGCGAGTCCTCCGCGGAGATCGGCAACGTGGTGAAGGTGATCACCTCGATCGCGGAGCAGACGAACCTGCTGGCGCTCAACGCCACGATCGAGGCGGCGCGGGCCGGTGAGGCGGGCAAGGGGTTCGCCGTCGTGGCCAACGAGGTGAAGGAGCTGGCCCAGGAGACGGCGAAGGCGACCGAGGACATCGCCCGGCGGGTGCAGGCGATCCAGGGCGACACGACGGCGGCGGTGGCCGCGATCGGGGAGATCAGCTCGATCGTCGCCCAGATCTCCGACCGGCAGACCACCATCGCCTCGGCGGTGGAGGAGCAGACCGCGACCACCAGCGAGATGTCGCGGTCGGTGTCCGAGGCCGCCGGTGGGTCCGAGCAGATCGCCGAGAACATCACCAGCGTCTCCACCGCCGCCGAGACGACGACGCAGGCGCTGACCCAGACCCGGACCGCGGTGGACGAGCTCTCCCGGATGGCCGCCGACCTGCGCGGGGCGGTGGGCCGCTTCACCTACTGACGCGCGTCGCCGGCGGCGGCGGGCACCCGCGGGAGCGCGGAACCGGACATTCCGGTTCCGCGCTCCCGTCGTTTCTCACCGCCGTTCGGAAAAAGGCGTCGGAAATGGTCGCCGCCCTCGCCTGTCGACTTGGGGACAACCGGGCGGAGGTGACCGTGCAAATACCCGGAACAGGTTCGGACACGCCGTCGGGAATGGTCGCCGAGCCATTCCCGGCTCGCATCATGGACCGGCGCCCCGACATCTGCACGACGGCGGACGAGGCGGCGCATCCCCCAGTAGCGCGGCAACGACACCAGGAGCACGACCCGTGAACGCCTCTCCTCCCCTCGGCGGCGCCTCCCGCCGCCGCTGGTTCGCCGACCGGCCGGTCGCCGTCAAGATCGGCGCCGCCATCGCCGCCCTCGCCCTCGTGGCCGTCGCGATGGCCGGGCTGGCCGTCTCGCGGATCGGCTCGCTGGACGCCGCCACCGACGACATCAACGGCAACGTGGTGAGCCTGGCGGACCTGGCGAACATCCAGCGCTCCTGGCAGGGCGACCGCTCGCGGTACAACTCCCTGGCCCTGGTGCCGGCCGAGACGCAGGCGGAGATCCGCGCCGATCTGCGCGAGCGCCGCGGCACCCTCGAGTCCCAGCTGGACGCCTACGCCCTGGTGACGGTCAACAAGGAGGCCTTCGAGCAGTTCCGGGGCCACGTCGACGGCTACTACGCGGTCGCGGAGGGGCAGCTGGTCCCGGCCGCGGCCGCCGGTGACGTGGCCCTGGCCGGCCAGATCGTCACCGGGCCCCTGCAGGCCGCCTCGGACGTCATCATGGACGAGTACGCCGCCATGCAGGAGCGCCGCGTGGGCGCCGGGCAGGACGCCACCGACCACGCGAGCGACATCGCCGCCTCCGCCGTGCTGACCCTGTGGGTCTTCCTGGCCGCCGGCGTGCTCCTGGCCGCGGGCCTGGCCGTCTACGTCGTCCGGCAGATCGTCGCGACCGTCCGGTCGGTGCAGGGGTCGGTCGAGGCCCTGGCGCGCGGCGACCTGACCGTGGAGCCCGAGGTGCGCAGCCGGGACGAGCTCGGCCGCATGGCCCAGGCGCTGGTCACGGCGCAGGAGAGCCTGCGCGGCGTCCTCTCCGGCGTGGCCGGCGCAGCCGACGCGGTGGCGGCGTCGTCGGAGGAGCTGTCGGCGTCCTCGGCGCAGATCTCCGCGTCGGCGGAGGAGACCTCGGCCCAGTCCGGGGTGGTGAGCTCGGCCGCGGAGGAGGTCAGCCGCAACGTGCAGACGGTGGCCGCCGGCGCCGAGCAGATGGGTGCCTCGATCCGGGAGATCTCGCAGAACGCGAACGAGGCGGCGCGGGTCGCGGCCGCGGCGGTGGCCGAGGCCGAGGCGACGACCGGGCAGATCACCAAGCTGGGCGAGTCCTCCCGCGAGATCGGCGACGTCGTCAAGGTCATCACCTCCATCGCGGAGCAGACGAACCTGCTGGCGCTGAACGCCACCATCGAGGCCGCGCGGGCCGGCGAGGCGGGCAAGGGCTTCGCCGTCGTCGCCAACGAGGTGAAGGAGCTGGCGCAGGAGACGGCGAAGGCCACCGAGGACATCGCCCGCCGGGTCGACGCCATCCAGCACGACACCACCGGCGCCGTGGCGGCGATCGGCCGGATCAGCACGGTGATCGGGCAGATCAACGACTTCCAGCTGACCATCGCCAGCGCGGTGGAGGAGCAGACCGCCACGACCAGCGAGATGAGCCGGTCGGTCGGCGAGGCCGCGCAGGGGTCGGGGCAGATCGCCGAGAACATCACGGGGGTGTCGGCCGCGGCCGACTCCACCACGCAGGCGCTGACCCAGACGCGCACCGCGGTGGACGAGCTCTCCCGGATGGCCACCGAGCTGCGCAGCGCGGTCGCCGGGTTCACCTACTGAGCGCTCCCCCGGACGCCGAGATGGCCATCTCGGCGTCCGGGGACCCCCCGGGTCGCGAGCCACCGGCTGGGGGTGTGCGTCACCGGCGGGAACCGGAGAAATGGTCACCGTCGGCTGTGCTGTCGCCGTGTCGACAGCGCCGGAACCGGTCACCGACCCTTCCTGCCGAATTGTCGACACTCGCTCTGGATGCGATATCCGGTCCGGTCCGAGCCGTTTTCGACACGCCGCGCAGAATGCGTGTGCGAAAGGGGGCGGGAGCCCATTCTGCGTTCCGAACGCGGACCGCCCGCGATCCCCGCCCCCTGTCCCGCTCCTCAGGAGACCGCGATGTCCGCCCCCGCCCCCCTCTCGCCCGCCGGCGCCCCCGCGCCCTCCCCGAGCCGCCACCTGTGGGGCGACCGCAGCGTGAAGACGAAGGTCCTCGGCACCGTGGCCGTCGGCGCGCTGGTCACGGGTGTCGTCGGGTTCATGGGCCTGCAGGCGCTGGGTGCCTCCGCCGACGCCGCGGACGACCTCTACGCGAGCAACCTGCGCGGCATCGCGGCCGCCGGCGAGATGGACGTCCTGGTCGGTGACCTGCGGATCAACATCCGCGACACCGTCGTGGGGGCCGACCCCGCCGCCTCCGTCGCGGCGATCGACACGATCGCCGCGGAGTTCCGGGCGGCCGCCGAGGCCTACCGGGCCACCACCGACGGCGACACCGGCAAGGTCGCCGCTCTCGACGAGATCGTCGCCGACGCCGAGGCGTACGTGACCTTCCAGCAGGGCGTGCTGGTGCCGCTCTCCCAGGTCCGGGACTTCGAGAGCTGGATGCAGCAGAACGCCACGCAGGGCGCGCCCCTCGCCCAGGTCGTCCAGGACGGGATCGACGGGATCCGGGAGGTCGAGTCGGACGAGGCCGCGGCCGTTGCCGCACGGATCCGGGCCGACTACGAGTCGCAGCGCACTCTCGCGATCGTCCTGATGCTCGCCGGCATCGCGGTCACCGCCGGGCTCGGCTTCTGGATCGCCACCGGCATCGCGCGCCAGGCGGCCCGCGTCGGCCTGGTCACCGCCGCGCTGTCCCGCGGGGACCTGACCGTGCGGGCCGGCCTCGACACCCGCGACGAGCTCGGCGAGATGGGGCAGGCCCTGGACGCCGCCGTCGTCGAGCTGCGCGGCGTGATGGCGACGGTGGTGGGTGCGGCGGATGCGGTGGCGGCGTCGTCGGAGGAGTTGTCGGCGTCCTCGGCGCAGATCTCGGCGTCGGCGGAGGAGACCTCGGCGCAGTCGGGGGTGGTGGCCGGTGCGGCCGATGAGGTGTCGCGCAGCGTGCAGACGGTGGCCGCGGGTGCCGAGCAGATGGGTGCCTCGATCCGGGAGATCGCGAGCAACGCCGCGGAGGCGTCGGAGGTCGCCGGGCGCGCCGTCGCTGCCGCGGAGACGACGACGGCGACGGTGGCGAAGCTCGGTGACTCGTCCGCCGAGATCGGGAACGTGGTGAAGGTGATCACCTCGATCGCGGAGCAGACGAACCTGCTGGCGCTGAATGCCACGATCGAGGCGGCGCGGGCCGGTGAGGCGGGCAAGGGGTTCGCGGTGGTGGCCAACGAGGTGAAGGAGCTGGCGCAGGAGACGGCGAAGGCGACCGAGGACATCGCGCGGCGGGTGCAGGCGATCCAGGGCGACACGACGGCGGCGGTGGCCGCGATCGGGGAGATCAGCTCGATCGTGGCGCAGATCGCCGACCGGCAGACCACGATCGCCAGCGCGGTGGAGGAGCAGACGGCGACGACGAACGAGATGGCGCGGTCGGTGAGCGAGGCGGCGCAGGGGTCGGGTCAGATCGCCGACAACATCACCGGGGTGTCGACGGCGGCGGAGTCCACGACGCAGGCGCTGACCCAGACCCGGACCGCGGTCGACGAGCTGTCCCGGATGGCTGCCGACCTGCGCACCACGGTGGGCCGCTTCCGCTACTGAGGAGGGCCCTCCCTCGGCGAGATCTGCACACTCGTCACCATCGGCCGCTGATGGCGTCCACTGTGCAGATCTCGCCGGGGGAGCGGGGCGTCAGCGGGCGAGGCCGCTGTACGTCCCCGGACGGGGGATCGGCGATCGTCATGACCCAGGAGCGCCCGGCCAGCCGGCCGGGCGCTCCTGCGCATTCCCTGCAGACGGCGCCGCCTTTCGCCGCCCGTGCTGTCGACAAATCCGAGCGGGAAGGGCGCTCGTCGACATTTCTCGGTCATGGCGGGCGACACACTTCGAGAACGCGGCTCCGGATCGGCTGGAATGGAGACGATATGTGTCGCAGCGGCGCAGTCCGGCTGCAATCTGTCGCACTTCGGCCCCACCCCCCAGTCATCCCAGGAGGACCACCATGAGCCGCTCGCCGAGCAGGCTGCGATTCCGCGACCTCGGTGTCACGGTCAAGATGACGTGCGCGGTCGCCGTCGTCGCGGTCGTCGCCGGCGTCGTCGGCATCCTCGGCATCTCCGCGCTGTCCACCGCAGCGGAGCGAACCGAGTCGATGTACCGGAACAGCACGGTCGGCACCCATCTGGTCCAGGAGATGCGCTTCCAGTACATCTCCTACCGGATGGCCTCACTCGCGCGGACGAGTGCGCCGAACCCCGAGGCCGTCCGGACCGCGGAGGAGCAGCGGGACGCCGCCGAGGCCGCCCTGCTCGCCGCGGCGGAGCGGCTCCGGGCCGAGACGGAGCTGACGCCGGCGATGGTCGGCAGCCTGGACCGGGTCCTGGCCGACTGGGAGACCTACATGCGGCTGGCCGCGCAGGCCAACGCCTTTGCCGCCGCCGGCCAGACGGAGGAGTTCAACGACGTCCGGCTCAACCAGATCCCCCCGGTGAGCGGGCGGATCGTCGACGAGCTGGCCGCGCTCTCACAGCTGGAGCAGGAGACGGCGTCGGCCAACGCCGCGACCGCGCACGAGGCCTACGAGTCGACCCGCACCGTGCAGCTGGTCGTCGTGGTCGTCGGGAGCGTCTTCGGGCTCTCTCTGGGGATCGCCGTCGCCCGGTCGCTCACCCGGGTCATCAACCGGGTCCGTCACTCGGTGGAGCGGCTTGCGGAGGGTGACCTGACCCATCCGGTCGGGGTCGACCAGCGGGACGAGGTCGGGCAGATGGCTGCGGCCCTGACCCACGCCCAGGGCAACCTGCGCGGGCTGATGGCATCGGTGGTGGCCTCGGCGGATGCGGTGGCCGCCTCGTCGGAGGAGTTGTCGGCGTCCTCGGCGCAGATCTCGGCGGGCGCCGAGGAGACCTCGGCGCAGTCGGCGGTGGTGTCCTCGGCTGCGGAGGAGGTGTCGCGGAACGTGGCCACCGTGGCCGCGGGTGCCGAGCAGATGGGTGCCTCCATCCGGGAGATCGCGAGCAACGCCGCGGAGGCGTCGGAGGTCGCCGGGCGCGCCGTCGCCGCCGCGGAGACGACGACGGCGACGGTGGCGAAGCTCGGTGACTCGTCCGCCGAGATCGGGAACGTGGTGAAGGTGATCACCTCGATCGCGGAGCAGACGAACCTGTTGGCGCTGAATGCCACGATCGAGGCGGCGCGGGCCGGTGAGGCCGGCAAGGGCTTCGCCGTCGTCGCCAACGAGGTCAAGGAGCTGGCCCAGGAGACGGCGAAGGCGACCGAGGACATCGCGCGGCGGGTGCAGGCGATCCAGGGCGACACCACCGCCGCCGTGACGGCGATCGAGGAGATCAGCTCGATCGTGGCGCAGATCGCCGACCGGCAGACCACCATCGCCAGCGCGGTGGAGGAGCAGACGGCGACGACGAACGAGATGTCGCGGTCGGTCCAGGAGGCCGCCGGCGGGACGACGGAGATCGCCGCCAACATCACCGGCGTCTCGACCGCCGCCGGGTCGACCACGCAGGCCCTGGCGCAGACGCGTACCGCCGTGGACGAGCTGTCGCGGATGGCTGCCGACCTCCGCACCACGGTGGGCCGCTTCAGCTATTGACCGCCGGCCCCGGGGGGGGGGGCGGGGGGGGTGGGGGGGGGGGGGGGGGGGGGGGGGGGGGGGGGGGGGGGGGGGGGG
>NZ_JBJNRJ010000070.1:0-24189 GCF_046233715.1 Trujillonella humicola
GCTGCTCGGGCCGCTGCTGGCCGACCCCACCGTCGGCTACGTGAAGGGCTGCTACACCCGCCCGCTGGAGGTCGACGGGCTCAGCGAGCCGGCCGGGGGGGGGGGGGGGGGGGGGGGGGGGGGCGGCCCCCCCCCCCCCCCCCCCCCCCCCCGCCGCGGTATGCCGGCAATGCCGCGGCACCGGACCGCGGCCCGGCCGCGTGGCGCGCCGGTCTCAGGCGCCGGCGAGGCGGGCGGCGCGCTCGGCGACCTCTCCCCGCAGCTCCTCGGCGTCCACGGTCGTGACGACGCCGTCCGCGACCACCTGCCGGCCGCCCACCCAGACGTCGCGGACCAGCCGCGAGGCGCCCGACCAGACCAGGTGGGCGACGAGGTCGGCCGCCTCCCCGACCGGCTCGAAGGCCAGGTCGCGGGTGTCGACGTGCACCAGGTCGGCCCGCCGCCCGACCTCGACCTGGCCGAGGTCCGGGCGACCGATCGCGTCGGCCGAGGCCCCGGCGGCCAGCCACAGCGCCTCGGCGGCGGTCAGCGCCGTCGCCGAGGCCTCCCGGAGCCGGGCCAGGGCCGCGGCCAGCCGGGCGTCGGCGAGCAGGTCCAGGCCGTCGTTGGACGCCGGCCCGTCGGTGCCCAGCCCCACCCGGATGCCGCGGTCGAGCATCTCGCGCAGCCGGGCGACGCCGCTGGCCAGCTTGGCGTTGCTCGCCGGGCAGTGCGCCACGGCGACGTCGTACTCCTGCCACAGCTCCAGGTCGCCGTCGTCCATGTGCACGCAGTGGGCCGCCAGCACCCGGCCGCCGAGCACGTCGTGGGCGGCGAGCAGCGCGGGCACCGACAGCCCGTGAGCCGCCAGCAGGTCGGCGCCCTCGCCGGCGGTCTCGGCCACGTGCAGGTGCAGCAGCAGGCCGTGGTCGCGGGCCAGCGCGGCGGCCTTCCCGAGCAGCGGCAGCGGCACGGTGTAGGCGGCGTGCGGGCCGACGCCGTACTCCACCGTCCCGTCGCCCGGTGCGGCGGAGGCCAGGTCCACGGCCGCGGCGAGCTGCTCCTCCAGCGACGGCATGCCCGGCAGCGGGACCAGCGGCGCGGCGATCACGGCCCGGGCGCCCGTCCGACCCACCGCCGCGGCGATCCGCTCGGGCGAGAAGTACATCTCCACGCTGGTGGTCACGCCGGCCCGCAGCATCTCCGCCGAGGCGGCGGTCATGGCGATCTCGATGTCGTCACCGGTGAGCCGCGCCTCGCGCGGCCACATGACCTCGCGCAGCCACCGGTCCAGCGGCAGGCCCTCGCCCTGCCCGCGGAACAGCACCATCGGCGCGTGCGAGTGCGCGTTGACCAGCCCCGGCAGGATCAGCCCCGGGACGGCCACGACGTCGGCGTCGTCCGCGGGCGGCGCGTCGGCGGCCGACCCGACCCAGGTCACGAACCCGTCGACGACGTCGACCACCCCGTCGGTCACGACCGTGCCGGACCGGTCCCCCACCACGACCGCCCGGGCGGTGAATCGCTGGCGCATGCCGGCACGCTAGCCCCATCGGTCCCGCACGACCCGGCCACGTCCGGGCACCCGCCGGGGGGCGCCTCTACCGTGGGCGCATGTCCTTCCTCGCCGCCGCCGCCTCCGACAAGGGGGGGATCACCGGCTGGTTGCTCGACCTGGTGAACACCCTCGGCCCGGTCGGCGTCGGGCTGGCCATCCTGCTCGAGACGGTGATCCCGCCCATCCCGAGCGAGGCGGTCCTCGGGCTGGCCGGCGTGCTGATCAACGACGGCGAGATGAACTTCGTCGCCGTCGTCGCCTTCGCCACGCTCGGATCGCTGCTCGGCGCGGTCTTCTTCTACTCCATCGGGCGGGCCCTGGGCCCCCGGCGCTCGCACGCGTTCCTGGACCGGCTGCCGCTGGTGGAGACCGAGGACGTCGACCGGACCTTCGCCTGGTTCGAGCGGCACGGGCGCTCGGCGGTGTTCTTCGGTCGCATGGTGCCGATCGTGCGCAGCTTCATCTCGGTCCCGGCCGGCGTCGTGCGCATGCCCCTCCCGCAGTTCCTGCTGTACACCGCGGCGGGCAGCGCGATCTGGAACACCGTGCTGGTCAGCCTCGGCGTGTGGGCCGGGGACTTCATCCGGGACAACCTCAGGTACCTGGACTACGTCGTGGTCGCCGTCGTCGTCCTGGCCGTCGCCTGGTTCGTCTACAAGAAGACCACCGGCCGGTTCCGCCGTCCCCGGACGGCCGGCTCGCAGCTCCCGGCCGACGAGCGCGACCAGGCGTGAGCGCCCCCGCCCGCCCCGAGGTCGTCGCGTTCGACGTCAACGAGACCCTGCTCGACCTCGCGCCGCTGCGCGCCGGGCTGGTCGAGCACGGCCTGCCGGGGGACCTCCTGGCGACGGTCTTCGCCCGCACCCTGCTCACCGGGTTCGCGGCGGCGGCCGCCGGCACCTGGTGCCGTTTCCGGGACGCCTTCGACGCCGCCCTCGCCCAGCTCACGGACCTCCCGGCCGAGGACCGCCGCCGCCTGGCCGACACCTTCCTCGAGCTCGGCCCGCACCCGGACGTCGAGCCGGCCCTGCGCCGCCTGGTCGAGGCCGGGGTCCGGGTGGTCACGCTGACCCACGGCTCCCCCGGCGTCACCGAGGCCGGCCTCGAGCGCGGCGGCATCACGCCCCTGGTGGAGCGGACGCTGTCCAGCGAGCTCATCCGGGCGTGGAAGCCCGACCGCGCCGTGTACCTGTGGGCGGCGGGTGCGTGCGACGTGGAGCCCGCGCGGATGGCCCTGGTCGCCGCGCACGGCTGGGACGTGCACGGCGCCGTCCGGGCCGGGCTGACCGGCGTCTGGTTCCCCCGCGCCGAGCGCAGCTACCCGGCGGTCTACGACCCGGCCGCGATCGTCGCAGCGGACCTGGCCGGCGCGGTCGACGCGCTGCTCGCCCTGCCCGCCGCATGACCGAGGTCCCCACCCCGCTCGGCCCGGCCCGGGTGCGTGCCGACGAGCCCGCGGGCGCCCCGCACGGCACGCTGCTGCTCGGTCACGGCGCCGGCGGGGGCGTGGAGTCCGCCGACCTGGTCGCCGTGACCCGCGACCTCGTGGCCGCCGGCTGGCGGGTCCTGCGGATCGAGCAGCCCTGGCGGGTGGCCGGCAAGCGGATCGCCCCGGCTCCGGCCCGGCTCGACGAGGGCTGGACGGCGGTCCTCAGCGCGCTCCACGAGCAGGACCGTCTCGCCGGTCCGGTGGTGTTCGGCGGCCGGAGCGCCGGTGCGCGGGTCGCCTGCCGGACGGCGGCGCCCCTCGGGGCCGACGGCGTGCTCGCGCTGGCCTTCCCGCTGCACCCGCCGGGCCGGCCGGAGAAGAGCCGCGCGGACGAGCTCACCGCCGTCGAGGTGCCGCTGGTGGTCGTGCAGGGCGAGACCGACGCCTTCGGCGCACCGGCCGCCGTCGCCGCCACGCTGGCCGGCCGGGCGACCGCCTCGGTCTACGCGGTGCCCGGCGACCACTCGCTGCGGAAGAACCCCGACGTCGTCGCCGCCGCCGCGCTGGCCTGGCTGGACGAGGTCCACCCCCGGGCGTGACGCGAGATCTGCACACTCGTCACCATCAGCGGCCGATGGCGACGAGTGTGCAGATCTCGTCGAGGGGTCAGCGGTGTCGGCGGCGGCGGATGACCAGGCTGATCACGAACAGCAGCGCCGCGACACCGGCCAGCGGCTTGGCGTAGCGGGTGAGCGCCGCGCCGCCGGCCACCTCCAGCAGGTCGATCGGCTCGGGCTCGGCGACCGGCGGCCGCAGCGTGGCCGGCGAGCTCTTCGCCGGCCCCCCGGTGGCCGGCCGGCCGGGCGGTGCCGTCGGGCCCGACGGCGGCGCGCTCGGGCGGACGGGGGCGTCGGAGGCCCCGGGCACCCGGTCGGCCAGCGTCGCGTCCGGCGGCGGGGTGTCGGCCGCGACCGGCATCGGCGCGGTGTCGGTGGCCGCGGGCGCGGTGTCGCCCGCCTTGGGAGCCGCCTTCTTCGCCGGTGCCTTCTTCGCCGGGGCGGTCGTGCCCGCAGCCGCGTCGCTCGCCGCGGCCGCCGTCTTCCTGGCCGCGGTGCCGGCCTTGCGCACGGTCTCGGCGGCCACGTTGTCGCCCGGCGTCTGCTCCACCGACGCCGCGACCTCCTCGGCCGCCCCGGCCACCGTCTGCGCCGCACCCGCCGCGGCTCCGGCGACGGTGGGCTCCTGCTGCTGGGCGGCGGCGGCCTGGTCGACCGCCCCCTCGTCACCGGAGGCCAGCTGGGCGGCGAGCTTGTCGGCGAACTGCCCCAGCAGCTTGTTGCCGACGTCGGTCATCACGCCCCGGCCGAACTGGGCGGGGCGGCCGGTGATGTTCAGGTCGGTGAGGACGTCGACGCGGGTCACCGACCCCTCCTCGGCCAGCGTCGCGGTGACCACCGCGGCCGCCGTGCCGTTGCCCCGCTGGTCCTTGCCGCGCGCGTCGATGACCGCCCGGTGGGCCGCCTCGTCCTTCTCGACGAACGACGCCTTGCCCTGGTAGGTGAGGTTGATCGGGCCGAGCTTGACCTTGACCCGACCGGTGAAGTCGTCGCCCGTGACGGAGTCCAGCGCCGCGCCGGGCATACACGGGGCGATGCGCTCGATGTCCAGCAGGACCCGCCAGGCCTCGTCGACGGGGACCGGGACGGTGAACGAGTTCTCCAGCTGCACGGGTGCGACCTCCTGACGGTGGTCGGCCCGGCCGGCCTTCCGCTGCGGGAGGGACGGCCGAGCCGACGAACGCGGTTCTCGGCGTGGTGACGAACGCTACAGCCCGGCAGCGGCGGAGACGGCCCTCCGGGTCAGCACCTGCGCGAGGTGCTCGCGGTAGTCGGCCTGGGCGTTGAGGTCGCTGCTGGGGCTGGTCCCCTCCGCCGCCTGGCGGGCGGCCGCGGCGATGGCCTCCGCGGTCGCGTCGGCCCCGGCCAGCGCCTGCTCGGCCGCCCGTGCCCGCAGGGGGGTCGGGCCCATGTTGGTCAGCCCGATCCGCGCCTCGGCGATGTGCCCGTCCTCCCGGCGCACCGCCGCGGCCACCGCCACGATCGACCAGGCCTGCGCCACGCGGTTGAACTTCTCGTAGCGCATCCCCCACTGCCCGGTCAGCTTCGGCACCCGGACCTCGACGAGCAGCTCCCCCTCCTCCAGGGCGGTGGTGAGGTAGTCGACGAAGAAGTCCGCAGCGGGCACCGTCCGCCGTCCGTTCGGCCCGGCGATCACGAACTCGGCGTCCAGCGCCAGCGCGACCGCCGGCAGGTCGCCGGCCGGGTCGGCGTGCGCCAGGGCGCCGCCGAAGGTCCCGCGGTGGCGCACCTGCCGGTCGGCCACCGTCTCGGTCGCCTCGGCGATCAGCGGCGCGTACTGCCCGATCAGCGGGTCCTTGACGATGTCGGCGTGGGTGGTCATGGCGCCGATGACGAGGGAGTCGCCGTCCTCCCGGACGCCGCGCAGCTCGTCCACCCGGGACAGGTCCACCACCGTCTCCGGCGCGGCCAGCCGCAGCCGCATGACCGGGATGAGCGACTGCCCGCCGGCGAGGATCTTGACGTCCTCACCGCCGGAGGCGATCGCCTGCAGCGCCTCGTCGACGGTCGTCGGCCGGGCGTACTGGAACGGGGCGGGGATCACCGGTCACCTCCGAGCGAGGACTGAGGGGTGGAGACACCGGCGGTGGACTCCGTCTGCGCCCCGCCGTAGGCGTTGGTGCCGGCGGTGGCCCGCGCCCCGCCGTCCCCGCCCTCGTGGAGGGCCCGCCACACCCGTTCCGGGGTCAGCGGCATGAGGATGTCGGACACGCCCAGGTGCCGGACGGCGTCCAGCGCGGCGTTGACCACGGCCGGGGTGCTGGCGATGCACCCGGCCTCGCCCACGCCCTTCGCCCCGATCGGGTTGCCCGGTGCCGCGTGCACGGTGTTGGCCGTGTCGAAGTGCGGCAGGTCGGCGGCCGAGGGCACCAGGTAGTCGACGAACGAGCCGGTGGTCAGGTTGCCGTCGGCGTCGTAGACCGCCTCCTCGTACAGGGCCTGCGCGATGCCCTGGGCCAGGCCGCCGTGGATCTGCCCCTCGACGATCAGCGGGTTGACGACGGTGCCGACGTCGTCCACGCAGGCGTACTTGCGGATCTTCACCATCCCGGTGTCGGTGTCGACCTCCATGGCGCACACGTGCGTGCCGTGGGGGAAGGAGAAGTTGACCGGGTCGAAGGTCGCCTCCGCGTCGATGGAGGGCTCGACGTCCTCGGGGTAGTTGTGCGCGGCGAAGACCGCGAGCGCGATCTCCTGGATGCCCAGCGACGCGCCCGGGGTGCCGCGGACGGAGAACTTCCCGTCGGCGAACTCCAGGTCGTCCTCGCTGGCCTCCAGCAGGTGGGCGGCCACCTTCCGCGCCTTGGCCACCACCTTCTCCGCGGCCTTCACGACCGCGGTGCCGCCCACGACCAGCGACCGCGAGCCGTAGGTGTCCATGCCCTTCGGCGCGACGGCGGTGTCGCCGTGCAGCACCTCGACGTCGTCGAACGGCACCCCGAGGGAGTCGGCGACCAGCTGGCTCCACGCCGTCTCGTGGCCCTGGCCGTGCGGCGTCGAGCCGGTGACGACCTCGACCTTGCCGGTGGGGAGCATCCGGATGGACGCCGACTCCCAGCCGCCCGCGCCGTAGGACAGCGAGCCGAGCACCCGGGAGGGGGCCAGGCCGCACATCTCGGTGAAGGTGGAGAAGCCGATGCCCAGCTGCACGGGGTCGCCCGACTCCCGGCGGCGGCGCTGCTCCTCGCGCAGCTCGTCGTAGCCGAGCAGCTCGAGCGCCTTCTCGGTGGCCGCGTCGTAGTCGCCGCTGTCGTACTCGAGACCGGCGACCGTGGTGAAGGGGAACTCCTCGGCCTTGATCCAGTTCTTGCGGCGCAGCTCGAGGGGGTCCATGCCGAGCTCGACGGCGAGCTCGTCCATGATCCGCTCGACGGCGAACGTGGCCTCGGGCCGGCCGGCGCCGCGGTAGGCGTCGGTGGGCACCTTGTTGGTGAAGACGCCGTCGCACTCGAAGCGGTAGGCCGGGAACTTGTAGATGCCCGGGAACATGAACGCACCGAGCGCCGGGACGCCGGGGGTGATGAGCCGCAGGTAGGCGCCCATGTCGGCCAGAAGCCGCACCCGGAGGCCCTTGATGTTGCCCTCGCGGTCGCTGGCGATGTCGACGAACTGCACCTGGCCGCGGCCGTGGTGGGCCGCCATCAGCGACTCGCTGCGGGTCTCGGTCCACTTGACCGGCTTGCCCAGCTTCCGGGCCAGCAGGAGGGCGAGCACCTCCTCCGGGTTGACCTGCAGCTTGCCGCCGAAGCCGCCGCCCACGTCGGGGGCGACGATGCGCAGCTTGTGCTCGGGCACGCCGGTCACCATGGCGAGCATGACCCGCAGCACGTGCGGGATCTGGGTGGCCGACCACATCGTGATGTTGTCGCCCTGCGGCTGCACGACCACCGACCGCGGCTCCATGAAGGCCGGGATCAGCCGCTGCTGGACGAGCCGCCGGCTGACGACCACCTCGGCGTCGGCGAACGCCTGCTCGGTGTCGGCGCCCGTGCCGGCCTCGCCGGCGTCGAAGACGAAGTGGTAGCTGGTGTTGGACTCCAGCTGGTCGTGCACCCTGGGCGCACCGTCGGCGACCGCCGCCTCCAGGTCGAGGACCGGCTCCAGCAGCTCGTAGTCGACGTCGACCAGCTCGACGGCGTCGGTGGCCGCGGCCTTGCTCCGGCCGACGACGATCGCGACGGCCTCCCCGACGTGGTTGACCTGGTCGACGGCGATGGACGGGTGGCCCGGGTTGACCATGTCCGGCGTCACCGGCCAGGCGCAGGGGATCGAGCCCTGCTCCTCGGCGAGGTCGCGGCCGGTGAACACGGCCACGACGTTGGGCGCCTGCTGCGCGGCGGTGACGTCGATCCCGGTGATCCGCGCGTGCGCGACGGGGCTGCGCACGATCGCCAGGTGCAGCATGCCGGGCAGGACCATGTTGTCGGTCCAGGTGGTCCGGCCGGTGATCAGCCGGGCGTCCTCCTTGCGCCGGCGGGGCTGGCCGACCTCCTTGGCCGGCGCCAGCGTCGCGGCGTCCTCGGTGACCGTCATGCCTGCGCCCCCGCCGTCTCGGACCCGGACATCTCGCCGGCGGCCTGCTGCACCGCCCGGACGATGTTCTGGTAGCCGGTGCACCGGCAGAGGTTGCCCTCGATGCCCTCGCGGATCTCGGTCTCGCTGGGGCTCGGGTTCTCCTGGAGCAGGTCGATCGAGGCCATGATCATCCCCGGGGTGCAGAACCCGCACTGCAGGCCGTGCATCTCGTGGAAGGCCTTCTGCACCGGGTGCAGCGCGCCGTCGCGGCCCACCCCCTCGATGGTGGTGATCTCGCAGCCGTCGGCCTGGACGGCGAACACGGTGCAGGACTTCACGGACTCGCCGTCCAGGTGCACGGTGCACGCACCGCAGTTGCTCGTGTCGCAACCGACCACGGTGCCGACCTTGCCGAGGTTCTCGCGCAGGTAGTGCACGAGCAGTGTCCGCGGTTCGACGTCGTCGCTGTACGACGCTCCGTCGACCTTCACGTTGATGGACGTCACCAAGATCCTCCGCTTCGTTGCAGGACTCGACGTCGCGCCGGCGGGGCCGGTCGCATGGCTGGAGTCTCGCAACGGCGGAGTGACTCAGGACACCCTCACCTCACGTCCGCCCTGGACCGGCCACCGCGTGCCGGGCGTCTGCGCTGGTCAGAGCGCAGGGAGCAACGTTGCAGCGCAGTTGCAGTGGACGGCTGGGTGCCGCTCAGGCGACGGTGGTGGCGTCCGTCGCCGACCGGCGCTCGGAGCGGGCGAGCACCCCGGACACGGCCAGCACCGCCAGCCCGACGACCGCCAGGCCGGCGCCCACCAGCGACGGCGCGGTGTACCCGGCGCCCGCGGCGATGACCAGGCCGCCGAGCCAGGCGCCGAGGGCGTTGGCGGCGTTCAGGGCGGAGTGGTTCATCGCGGCGCCGAGCATGCGCGCGTCGGCGGCCACCTCCATCAGCCGCAGCTGGAGGCAGACGACGAGCACCGACGAGGCGATCGCGACCAGCAGGACGGCCGCGAAGAGCGTCGACCCGCGCTGGGCGGCCGCCGGCATGATCCCCAGCAGCGCGCCCATCGCGACCGCGCCGCCGACCAGCGACGGGAACAGCGCGCGGTCGGCGAGCCGGCCGCCCAGGACCGTCCCGGCCACCATGCCGACGCCGAAGGTGAACAGCACCCACGGGACCGCGCCGCGGGACAGGCCGGTGACCTCGGTGGTGAGCGGGGCGATGTAGCTGTACAGCGCGAACATCCCGCCGAACCCGACGACGCCGACGACGAGCGTCAGCAGCACCTGCGGCCGGCGCAGGGCGCCGAGCTCGGTGGCGATCGACGCGCCCGGCGCCGCGGGCATCCGCGGGACGACGGCGACGACCGCGGAGACGGTGAGGACCGCGAGCACGACCACGGCCCAGTAGGCCGCCCGCCAGCCGAGCTGCTGGCCCAGCCAGGTGGCGGCGGGCACCCCGACGACGTTGGCGACCGACAGGCCGAGCATGACGGAGCTGACCGCCCGTCCCCGCTGCTCGGGGACGACGAGCGAGGCGGCCACGAGCGAGGCCACGCCGAAGTAGGCACCGTGCGGCAGGCCGCTGACGAAACGGGCCAGCAGCAGCGAGCCGCTGCCCGCGGCGAGCGCGCTGAGCGCGTTGCCCACGAGGAAGGCGACCATCAACCCGACGAGCAGCCCGCGCCGGGGCAGCCGCGCGCCCAGCGCGGCGATGACCGGCGCGCCCACGACCACCCCGAGGGCGTAGGCGGAGATCACGTGCCCGGCGCTCGGGATGCTCACCGAGACCCCGTCGGCGATGTCGGGCAGCAGGCCCATCGTCACGAACTCCGTCGTGCCGATCGCGAAGCCGCCGACGGCCAGCGCGGCGATCGCGGCGACCACCCGGCGCGTCCCCGGCAGGGCCGGCTCCCGGACGGGGAGGTCGGCGGCCGCGGAGACGTCGGTGGTCACGTGCACAGGCCAATGCCGCTCCCCGGCACGGCATTCCCGGTGTGCCCCGCGTCGCGCCCGGCGGTCAGGTGGGACGCACGGCGGGGCGCGCGGTCCGGCGCAGCCGCCCGAGGTGGGCGGCCACCGCGGCGCGGCGCGCGGAGCCGGTCGGCAGCAGCTCCAGGCAGGTCTGCCACAGCACGACGTCGCCCTGGGCCTCGGGGAGGCGGCCGTAGCGCAGCAGCAGCTCGGGCCGGCGGCCGGCGAGGACCGCGCCGCGCAGCCGCGCGGCCAACCGGTCGCGCGCCGCGGTCACCCCCGGCGCGGTCGAGCGGGGCAGCACCCCGCCGGAGTAGCGCTCCAGCGCCTCGGGGACGGCGCCGAGGTCGAGCAGGCGGCGCACCCGGTCGAGATCGGTGTCCAGCCGGCCGACCAGCCGGTAGGGCCGCGAGCCGATGAGCTGGGCGCCGACCAGGCGCCGCAGCCGGGAGAGCTCGGCCCGCACGGTGACGACGGCGGCGTCCCCCCCGTGGCACTCGGCCGCGAGCTGCTCCGCCGTCCGCCCCTCGGCGGCGGCCTCGGCCAGCAGCACCAGCAGCTCGGAGTGGCGCAGCGACAGCTGCACCGGGCCCGCGGGCAGCACCAGCCGCGCCCGGTCGCGCCCGAGGACCTCCAGCCGCGGGACGGGCCGCGGTGCCGGTGGCGGCGGCGCCGAGGTCTCGAGGGAGGCACGGTGCAGCCAGCGCAGCTCGGACTCGACGGCGGCGACGGCGGCGCGCACGAGCGTGAGCACCTGCGGGCTGGCCACGTGGTCGCCCCCGGTGACGTCGATCGCGCCCAGCAGCTCGCCGGTCAGCGGGTGGTGCACCGGCGCCGCCGAGCAGCTCCAGGGCTGCACCGGGCGGCGGTAGTGCTCGCTGCCGTAGATCTGGACGGCGTGGTCGAGGGCCAGCGCGGTGCCCGGCGCGTTCGTGCCGGCGACCTCCTCGGACCAGCGGGCCCCCTCGACGAAGTTCATCCCGGCCGCCCGGGAGCGCAGCCGCGCGTCGCCCTCGACCCACAGCATCCGGCCGGCCGCGTCGGTGACCGCGACGATCATGCGGTCGGCCTCGGCGTCCTCCACCAGCAGGCGGCGGATGACCGGCAGCACCGGCGCCAGCGGGTGGGCGGCGCGGTGGGCCTCGAGGTCGTCGTCGAGGAGGTCGACGGGCGGCGCGACGCCGTCGGGGTCCACGCCGCTGCCCAGGCTCCGCCGCCAGGACTCCCAGACGACCGGGCGCACCGGTGCCGGGTGCCGCGCACCGGAGGTGACCAGCGCCTCGTGGGCGGCGCGCAGCCGGCGGGTGAGCGCCGGATCGGGTCGCCCCTCGGGCAGGGCGAGCCACGGGGACGCGGTCACCGTCTCGGACCAGGGAAGTGGCTCATGTCACGCCCATCGTGACCGCTCGGCGGCCATCGCACCAGGGCACCGGCCCTGCTCAAGGCCGCAGGGGTCGCGCCGGCAGCAGCGCCCGCGGGCTGCGCAGCCGGAGGGCACCGGCCCACAGCCCGGCTCCGTAGGCGACGTCCTCGGCCCGGCGGGCGGCGAGGAAGGTCACCGGCCCCACGCGGTCGCGGTGCGGCCACCAGGCGGCCAGCCCGTCGGCCAGTGCCACCGCAGCGAGCAGCCGCCGGGCGCCGGGCGAGACCAGCGCGGCGGCGGCCGACACCGGCCAGTGGTGGCGGGTCGCCGCGCGGGCGAGGGTGCGCGCCGCCGTCGCCGTCCCGCGCAGGACCAGCACCGCGGCGAGCCCGGCCGGGGGGCGGCGGCCCGGGACGGCCAGCCGGCGCCCCAGCCGCGCCGCCTCGCCGGCGAGGACGGCGGCGGCCGCCAGCCGTCCCGGCGTCCGCCCGGCCACGGCCAGCCCGATCGCCGCGGCCGCCCAGCCGGAGACGACGACGGGCGCCACCGCGGTGCCGTGCCGCCGGGCCAGCAGCGCGGCGCCGGTGCCGTAGAAGGCCCGGCGGCGCAGCCAGCGCCCGGCCCCCGCGGGGTGGTCGTGGGCCACCTCCGCGGCCGGCTCGTAGCGGACCCGCCAGCCGGCCGCGGCCAGCCGCCAGACCAGGTCGACGTCCTCGGCCACCCGCATCGACTCGTCGAAGCCGGCGCCCAGCGCCTCCCGCCGGGTCAGCAGCGCGGCGCTGGGCACGTAGGAAACCGCGGCGAGCGGGCGGACGGCGGCCGGCCGGGGCCCCATGTCCAGGGCGCTGACCGCCGCCTCGTACGCCGCCAGCCGCCCGTGCGGGGTCGCCCGAGGGCGCTTCCCGCCCTCGACAGACGTCGTTCCCAGGGCGACGACACGGGGGGCGACCAGGGCCAGCCGCGGGTCGCCGAGGTGGCGGCGCAGCGCGGGCAGCCAGCCGGGCCGGGGGACGCAGTCGGAGTCGAGGAAGGCCACCAGCGGGGTCCGGGCGGCCCGCAGGCCCGTGTTGCGCGCGGCCGCCGGGCCGCGGGACACGGTGCTGCGCAGCACCTGCGCGCCCGCGGCGGCGGCGACCGCGGCCAGCGCCCCGGCGTCGGCCGAGCCGTCGTCCACCACGAGCACCGGGACGCCGGCGGTGTCGGGGTCCGCCCGCAGGCCGGCGAGCAACCGGCGGACGCCCTCGGTGCGGTCCCGCACGGGGACGACGACGGTGACCGCCGTGCCGGGGTCCGGCAGCGCGGTGAGGTCGGGGTGGGCGAGCCCGGTGTCGAGCAGGCGGCCGGCCAGGGCCGCCGCGGCGGCCCCCGCGACGACCAGCCGGTCGCCAGCCAGGAGCTCGACGGCCCGCGGCCGCAGCCGCACCATGCGCAGCGGCGCGCCGCCCAGCAGCGCCGTCCCGCCGTCGCGCCGGCGCGTCGCGGGGTCGAACCGGACGACCCACCCGTCGGGCAGCCGCCCGTCCGGCGGCGGGGGGAGGTTCAGGCCCCGCCGCCCAGCACCTCGGCGGTGCGCACGACCTCCACCAGCGGGGAGTAGCAGCCGAGGATCCGCAGGGTGTCCTCGTGCGCCTCGTCGTCGGCGCCGGCGCAGGCGTCGGCGACCACCCGCACCGGGACGCCGGCGTCGGCGGCGGGCAGCACGGTGGAGAGCACGCAGCAGTCGGTGGCCACGCCCGCGACGGTCAGCGGTCCCTCACCGACGATGCCGGCGAGCTCCGGACCCCACTTGCCGAAGGTGGTCGCGTCGAGCACCCGCGCGCACCCCGGGTCCTCGGCCAGCGCGAAGAGCGGGTGGTCGGGCGGCTGCAGGGCGAAGTCGTACTTCGCGTAGTACGTGGCCCAGGCGCCACGGGGCTCCCCGGGGGCGACGAACCGGGTGAAGACGGCGCGGTCCCCGAAGGCTGCGGCCAGCCGGCGCACGTTCGGGCGGATCTCGTCGAAGCGCGGCGCCGTCCACGGCGAGTCCGGATCGCGGAACACCTGCTGCAGGTCGACGACGACAAGCCACCCCTCGGGACGCACCGGCCGAGCCTAACGAGGCCCGTGATCCGGCTGTGACCCCACGATGCTTAGGTGAGGCTCACCTAGCCGATCCGAGGAGAGCAGCATGTCGTCCCGAACCCCGCTCCGCGCGGCCGCCCTGCTGGCCGCGGCCACCCTCGTCCTCGCCGGTTGCGGCGACGACGACACCGACACGCAGTCCGGTGGGGACGGCGGCTCGCCGTCCGCCGGCGGCGCCTTCCCCGTCACCGTCGAGACCGCGTTCGGCGACGTCACGATCGAGGAGGAGCCCACCCGGGTGGTCGCCCTGGGCTGGTCGGACGCCGAGACCGCGCTCGCGCTCGGCGTGCAGCCGGTCGGCGCGAGCGACTGGCTCGGCGTCGGCGGGGACGACGGGCTGGGCGACTGGGTCGAGCAGTCCTACGACGAGGCGCCCGAGCTCATCGAGACGCTCGAGCCCAGCTACGAGGCGATCGCGGCCCTGGAGCCGGACCTGATCCTCGACACCCGGTCCTCCGGCGACCAGGACCGCTACGACACCCTCAGCGCGATCGCCCCCACCATCGGCCAGCCCGACGGCGTCGGTCCGTACCAGACGACGTGGCAGCAGCAGCTCGAGATGGTCGGGCAGGCCCTCGGGAAGAGCGACGAGGCCGCCGCGCTCCAGGACGAGGTGGAGCAGGCCTTCGCCGACGCCGCTGCCGAGCACCCCGAGTTCGCCGGCACCGAGGTCGCCGTCGGCGCCTTCACCTCCGAGGGCTTCGGCGCCTACGTCAGCGGCGACTCCCGCGTGCAGTTCATGGAGCAGCTGGGCTTCGTGAACAAGGAGGAGATCGAGGCCCAGGCCACCGAGAACTTCTTCGTCCCGGTCAGCGAGGAGCAGTTGTCGCTGCTGGACGCCGAGCTCACCGTCGTCTTCCCCATCTTCGTGGAGGCCTCGGAGTTCACCTCGAACCCGCTGTGGACCGCCCTGCCCTCGGTGCAGGAGGGGCGCGCCGTGGTCCTGGACGACCTCACGCTGCTCAACGCGTTCTCCAGCGCGTCGGCGCCGGGCCTGCGGTACGCCCTCGACGGCACCGTCCCGCTGTTCGCCGACGCGCTCGGCTGACCGTCGCCCCCGGGGCATAGGAAGCTCTACCCACGTCTGCGCCGCCGGGACGTGCGTCTAGCTTCCTATGCCCCGCGCAGCCGGCCCGCCGGGTCGACCTGCCAGGCGGCAGCCGCGGCGACCAGCCGGTCGGCCATCCCCGCCAGCAGTGCCGCACCCTCCGCCGCGCTCGCGCCGGCCGGGTCCCCCAGGACGCCGTTGGCGCTGACCGCGCGCACGCCCTCGGCGCGCAACCGCGGGAGCAGCTCGCCGATCGGGGCCGTGTCCCCCGCCTCGGCCCGCTCCCCGCGGACCCACCGCGGTTCCACGTGCAACACCAGCGACGTCTCGGTGCGCCCCGCGTGGGCGTCGCCCCCCGGCACCCCGCAGGGCCACCACGCGACGTCGCGTCCCTCCGTCCGCAGCAGCGTGCCCGCCGCCCGCAGCGCGTCGAGGTTCCCGCCGTTGCCGTTGACCAGCAGCACCCGGCCGGCCCAGCGGCACGCCGACCGGCCGTACTCCACGAGCAACCCGGTGAGCGCCTCCGTGCCCAGCGAGACGGTGCCCGGGAAGTCCTCGTGCTCACCGCTGGCGCCGTAGGCCAGCGCAGGGGCGAGCAGCGCCGACTCGATCCGGTCGACCGCCGCGTCGGCGACCGCCCCCGCGACGGCGGTGTCGGTGATCAGCGGCAGGTGCGGGCCGTGCTGCTCCACGGCACCCAGCGGCACCAGCAGCAGCGCCGACTCGGGCAGATCGGGCCAGGTCGCGGCGGCAAGGGAGCGCACCCGGGAACCCTAGTGAGGGTGGCGCGCCCGAGTGCCCGGCGGTCGGCCGCGGGTGCAGGGTCCCGCCGCGAGCGTGCGAGCGGCGGGGGTACCGGGGTCCTCCGTCAGTGCGCGACGACGAGGACGTCCTCGTCGTCCTCGCTCGGGTCGGGCAGCGCCCACGGCCGCACGAGCCACACGAGGAGCGCGACAGCGAGCGCCAGAGCTGCGACGACGACCACGCCCATCGCCACCGCGTCGTTGCCGAGGACGCCGACCAGCGGGGCGACCGCCGCACCGACGCCGAACTGCACGGCACCGAGCAGCGCGGCGGCGGTACCGGCGGCCTCGCCGTGCCGGGAGAGCGCGAGCGCCGGGGCGTTGGGCAGCCCCATGCCGACGGCGAACAGCACGGCGCACATGGGAAGGGCGACCGCCCAGATGCTGCCGGTGTCGAGGACGGCGAGGACGACGAGCAGCAGGCCGGCGAGCGCGCCGCCCACCGTTGACGCCAGGAGCACCTGCCCGGTGGACCACCGCTTCAGGAGCACCGGGTTGAGCTGGGTGGCGACGATGAGCCAGACGGCGCCGGCGCCGAACAGCAGGCCGAACTGCTGCTCGTCGAGGCCGAACTGGTCCTGGTACACGAAGGCGGCGCCGGAGACGTAGCTGAACAGCCCCGCGATGACCAGGCCGCCGACGAGCACCAGCCCGACGAACACCCGGTCGGCGAACAGGCCGCGGTAGCTGCGCAGCGTGCTCCGCACGCCGACGGGCACCCGCCGGGCCGGCGGCAGCGTCTCCCGCAGCGCGAACCAGCCGACGACGATCATCAGCAGCCCGTAGGCGGCCAGGACGGCGAAGACCCCGCGCCAGGAGGTGAAGCGCAGCACCTCTCCGCCCAGCGTGGGCGCGAGCACCGGGAACGCGCCGATGACCAGCATGATCCGCGAGATCATCGTGGCCGCCGCCCGGCCGTCGTAGAGGTCGCGGATCACCGCCATCGCCACGACCATGCCGGCGGCGGTGCCGACGCCCTGGAGCACTCGCAGCGATCCGAGGACGGCGACGGTGGGCGCGACGAGCACCAGCAGCGAGGCGACGACGTGCAACGCCGTCCCCAGCAGCAGCGGGAGGCGCCGGCCGACGGCGTCCGACAGCGGGCCGATGACGATCTGCCCCAGCCCCATCCCGACCAGCGTTCCGGTCAGCGTCAGCTGCACCGCCGCCGACGTCGTCATCAGGTCGTCGGCGATCGTCGGCAGCGCCGGCAGGTACATGTCGATGGTGAGCGGGCCGAGGGCGACGAAGGCGCCGAGGGTGAGCGCGGTGCGGGCCATGCTCGGCGGTGCCGCCGCAGCGGGAGCCGAAGGGGCCGGGGCAGCGGTGCCCTCCGGCCGGTCGTGCGTCGTCGTCACGCGGGCGCTCCTGTGTCCGGGTCGGTTCCCGGCGGCGCGCCACCGGCTCGTCAGGGCCCAAGGGGGCGGGCTGCCCCGGCATTCCCGGTCGCCGCGCGTCGCCGCGCCACTTGTCGTATGCCTTTCGGTTGTCCCCCGACCTCTCTATCAGGCGCTCGGCCGGGTGTCACGCCGCGACGCGGCGGGCAGGAGGGGCGGACGCCAACCACCGGAGGACGGGCATGAGCACCGAGGACACCCGCAAGGTCGCCGAGCTGATCAAGGGGGAGCGCTTCGGCTTCCTCACCACCACGACGCCGACCGGCACCCTGACCAGCCGGCCGATGACGCTGCAGGAGGTGGAGTTCGACGGCGACCTGTGGTTCTTCGCCGAGCGCAGCGCCGACTGGCTCGGCCACATCCGCAGCTCGCCCCAGGTCAACGTGGGCGTCGGCTCGGGCGGGACCTGGGTGTCGCTGACCGGCTCGGCGAGCGTGGTCGACGACGTGGCGAAGAAGAAGGAGCTGTGGAACGGCGGCGCCGAGGCCTGGCTGCCCCAGGGCCCCGAGGACCCCTCCGTCGTCCTGGTCAAGGTCGACGGCGACACGGCGGAGTACTGGGACAGCCCCGGCGGCCGCCTGGCCACCGCCTTCAGCTTCGTGAAGGCCAAGGCGACCGGTCAGCGCATCGACTCCGGCGAGAACGAGGTCGTCGACCTCTGAGCCGCGACGGCGGCGGGCCGCACCACGGCCCGCCGCCCGCCCTCACTTGGTCGTGTAGCCGGCGTCCACCGGCAGCATCACGCCGGTGATGTACCGGGCCTCGTCGGAGACGAGGAACAGCACCGCGTTGCTGATGTCCCGCGGCTCGACCCACGGCACCGGCAGCGCGTTGGTCGTCGCGAAGACCGGCTCCGCGCTCTCGCGGCTGGGGTTCGGGTCGTCGGGCAGGAACAGGCCCCACGTCTTCGGGTTCTGGATCATGGGCGTGTCCACGCCGGTGGGGTGGACGGAGTTGACCCGGATCGACTGCGCGGCGAACTCGTTGGCCAGCGTCCGCATGATGCCGACGACGCCGTGCTTGGCCGCCGTGTAGTGGATCGTGTTCGGCGTCCCCTTGATGCCGGCCGTCGAGCTCGTGAGCACGATCGACCCGCCCTGCTCCAGCAGGTGCGGCAGCGCGGCCCGGCAGGTGTTCCACACGCCGGTGAGGTTGATGTCGATCATCTCCTGCCAGGCGTCGTCGGTGAGCTCGAGCGCCGGCTGGATCTCGAAGACGCCGGCGTTGGCCAGCACGATGTCCAGCCGCCCCAGCTGGGCGACGCCGTCGGAGACGGCCGCCTCGAGCGCCGCCCGATCGCGCACGTCGGCCTTCGTGGCGACGATCCGCCGGTCCAGCGCCTCGACCTGCCGGACCGTCTCGGCGAGGTCCTCCTCCGTGGCGGGCGGGTACATCTCGATCGACGGCACCGGGCCGCAGAGGTCGACGGCGATGATGTCGGCGCCCTCCTCCGCCAACCGCAGCGCGTGGCTGCGTCCCTGCCCGCGCGCCGCCCCCGTGATGAACGCGACCTTTCCCTGCACCCGTCCTGCCATGCGTCTCCTCCTACTTCGCCGTGAATCCCGCGTCGACCGGCAGGGTCACGCCGGTGACGTAACGCGCGTCGTCGCTGACCAGCCAGACGATCGCGTTGCTGATGTCCACCGCCTCGATCATCTCGACGGGCAGCAGGTTGGTCATCGCGCCGGCGATGGTCGGGTCCTCCTCCAGCCACCGCTGCATGAAGTCGTTGACGACCATGGGGGTGTTCACGCCGGTCGGGTGGACGGTGTTCACCCGGATGCGGTGCTGCGCCAGCGTGTTGGCGAAGGTGCGCATCAGCCCGACCACGCCGTGCTTGGCCGCCGTGTAGCCCTGCCCGCCCGGGGAGTCCCCGCCGATGCCCTTGAGCCCGGCCGTGGAGCTGGTGATCACGATCGCGCCGCCGTCGCCCTGCTCGACCATCACCGGCGTCGCGGCGCGCACGGTGTTCCAGACCCCGGTCAGGTTGACGTCGACGACGTCGGCGAACTCCTGCGCGGCGTTCGCCTCACCACCCATCGGGGCGATGCCGGCGTTGGCCAGCACGATGTCGAGGCGGCCGAGCTCGGCGACGCCGTCCTGCACCGCGCGCTCGAGTGCGGCGAGGTCGCGGACGTCGGCGACGCTCGCCACGATCCGCCGGTCGAGGGCCTCGACCTCCCGCACCGTCTGGTCCAGGTCCTCCCGGGTGGCCATCGGGTAGGGGACGGTGTCGATCTGGGCGCACAGGTCGACGGCGATGACGTCGGCGCCCTCCTGCGCGAGCCGGACCGCGTGGCTGCGCCCCTGCCCCCGGGCGGCTCCGGTGATGAACGCGACCTTGCCCTCGAGCTTGCCCATCGCATCCCCCTCGGCGTCGTCGACCGTGACCTGGACCACACGCTAGGGGGGCGTACCCGGTCCTGACCAGCGGGCGGGCGTGGTGGGCTGCGCGCTCGCCCACCCGGCGGAGCCGCGGGCGAGGTGGTGTCGTGCACGCACCCGCGGCGCCCCGCCGGAGGACTACTGCATGCCCGCCAGCGGGGACTCGTCGCACAGCTTGGCCGGGATCGACGGGATGCCCAGCAGGGTCGGCTGACCGCGGACGGGGCCGGTGTGCGAGTGGTCGAGGTGGCTCTTCGGCTTGACGGTGTCCTGGCCGCGGGCGGCGAGGAGCGGCTCGGCGTGGCCCTGCACGCACTCGGGGTCGGGGCCGTCCAGGGGCAGGCCGGTGAAGAACTTGGCCGCCATGCACCCTCCGCGGCAGGCGTCGAAGTGCGCGCACTTCGTGCAGGCGCCGCCGGTCTGCGGGGAGCGCAGGTCCTGGAACAGGTCCGAGGTCTGCCAGACCCGCTGGAACCCGCCCTCGTCGCGGACGTTGCCGGCCAGGAAGTCCTCGTGGATGGCGAACGGGCAGGCGTAGACGTCCCCCACCGGGTCGATCAGGCAGACCACGCGCCCGGCGCCGCAGAGGTTCAGCCCCGGCAGGGCCTCGCCGTACGCGGACAGGTGGAAGAACGAGTCGCCGGTGAGCACGCGGTCGCCGTTGGCGAGCAGCCACGAGTAGAGCTCGCGCTGCTGGGCCTGGGTGGGGTGCAGCTCGTCCCACACGTCGGCGCCCCGGCCGGAGGGCCGCAGCCGGGTGATCCGCAGCTGGGCGCCGTAGCGGTCGGTGAGGGCCCGGAAGTCGTCGAGCTGGCCGGCGTTCTCCCGGGTGACGACGACGGAGACCTTGAAGTCCTTCATCCCGGCCTCGGCCAGGTTCTCCAGGGCTCGGGTGGCGGTGGCGAAGGAGCCGGTGCCGCGGACCCGGTCGTTGACCTCGGCGGTGGCCCCGTCGAGGGAGATCTGCACGTCGACGTAGTCGGTGGCGGCCAGCTGGGCGGCACGGGCCCGGTCGAGCTTCACGCCGTTGGTGGAGAACTTCACGCCGACCTGGTGGTCGACCGCGTAGTCGAGCAGGTGCCAGAAGTCCGGGCGGACGGTGGGCTCCCCGCCGCCGACGTTGACGTAGAAGACCTGCATCCGCTGCAGCTCGTCGATGACGCCCTCGGCCTCCGCGGTGGAGAGCTCCCGCGGATCGCGGCGGCCCGAGGACGACAGGCAGTGCACGCACGCCAGGTTGCAGGCGTAGGTGAGCTCCCAGGTCAGGCAGATCGGGGCGTCGAGGCCGTACTCGAACTGGTCGACGAGGCGGCCACCGACGGGCCGCTCGGGCGCGACGGGACGGGAGGGGAGGACGGCGGTCATGCGGGCAGCTCCCTGCGTTCGATCATCTGCGAGCGGGCGAGATCGGCCAGCGCCTTCACGTAGGCGGGGCGCTGGGCCTCGGGCACCGAGCAGGCGGCGAGCGTGGCGGTCACGCTCGGGTGCTGCTCCAGCGCCTCGACGACGCCGACCAGCAGCTTCGACTTCAGGAACGACAGCTTGCGGTTCCCGAAGTGGTAGACCAGCGCCCCGAAGGGCTCCGGGCGCATGGCCACCGACCGGGCCCGCTGCCACGGCAGCTCCGGGTCGAACGGGGGGTCACCCACGACAGCGGGCTCGGCGGTGGTCACGGGCCGGCTCAGTAGACGCCGCACATCCCGTCGATGGAGACCTCCTCGACCAGGGTCTCCTCGACCATCGCCTCCTCGGCGGCAGCCCCGTCGACGGCGGCAAGGGTCTCGGTCTCGGTGCTGACGATGGCCTGCTCGGGCATGACGCCTCCTGGGATGGGTGACCTGGGTCGCTCCGGACGCTAGTGACACCGGGTGCCACAAGCAACCGGGTGAACCGAGGTGGCGGTCGTTCCCGCGGCGGACGCCCCGGTCCAGGATGGAGCCGTGACCGCCGTCCCGGCCGACCTGCGCGCCGACACCCGCGCGCGCCTGGAGCGGGTCGCGCTCGAGCTCTTCACCGCGGAGGGCTTCGAGCGGGTGACCGCCGACGAGATCGCCGAGGCGGCGGGGATCAGCCGGCGCACGTTCTTCCGCTGGTTCCCCACGAAGGCCGACGCGGTGTGGGGCGACTTCACCGGCCACGTCGACCGGCTCGAGGCCCGCCTCGCGGCGACCGCGCCCGACCAGCCGGTGCTGGCGTCGATCTGCGCGGCCTACCTCGAGGTCAACGACTACCCGCCGGACCAGCTGCCGGTGCTGCGCCAGCGCATGCGGCTCATCCTCGGCGAGCCGGCGCTGCTGGCCCACTCCCAGCTGCGCTACGCCGACGTCGACCGGGCCGTGGCCGCGCACGTCGCCCGCCGGACCGGGGTCGACCCGGCCGGGCTGGTTCCCCGGCTGGTCGCGACGAGCACGCGGGCCGCGGCGACCACGGCCTTCGAGGTGTGGCTGGACGGCGGCACCCCGCTCGCCGACGGCCTGCGCCGCGCCTTCGACGAGCTCTCCGCCGGTTTCCCCGCGCTGCTGGGCGCGCGGCGATAGCGCCGCGCCGCGCCGCGCCTGCCGGGCCGCTCAGGTCGGCGGGCCGGCGGGTTCCAGGCGCGAGGGCTCGTCGTCGTCGGCGGCATCGGCGTGCGCGGCCGCGCGGCGGTCCCGCCGCCGGTCGACGACCCGGGCGACCTGGATCACGACCTCGAACAGCACGCACATCGGCAGCGCCAGGACGACCAACGTGAGCGGGTCCGGCGGCGTCAGCAGCGCCGCGACGACCAGGGACAGGAAGAAGATCCAGCGGCGCGCGGCGGCGAGGGCCCGGTGGGACAGCACCCCGGCGAGGTTCAGGCAGCCGGCGAGCAGCGGCAGCTGCAGCGTCACGGCGAAGGCGAGCAGCACGGTGGTCACGTACCGCAGGTAGTCCCGGGCGGTCAGGGCGACGACCACGCCGTCGCCGGCCATGCCCAGCAGGAACCGCAGGCCCGTGGCCAGCACGGCGTAGGCCAGGACGACGCCGGCGGCGGCCAGCACCGAGGCCGCGAGGACGAAGCCGACGGCCCAGCGCCGCTCGTGCCGCCGCATCCCGGGGGCGAGGAACGCCCACAGCTGCCCCGACCACACCGGCGCAGCGAGGACCGCGCCCGCGATCAGGCTCACCTGGAGCCGGACCAGCGCGCCACCGAAGACGTCGGTCACGAGCAGGCCGCAGTCACCGGCGTCGTCGCCGTAGCGCAGGTCCGGCGGCAGGCCGCAGTACGGCGCCCGCACCAGCTCCCCCAGGCCGTGCTCGTACCACCAGAAGCAGACCGCCGTCGCCACCACCACCGCCGCCAGCGACACCGCGACCCGGCGGCGCAGCTCGCGCAGGTGCTCGGTGAGCGGCATGGTCGCGTCCCGGCCCGCCCGCCGCGCCCGGCCCCGCCGGCCCCTCACCGGATGCAGCCGGTGTCGTCGGCGGTGTGCCGGTCCCGGCCCTCGACCGCGCGTGGGTCGGCCGGGCCCGGCCCGGCCTCGGCGCCGTCCCCCCGCTGCGGGTCCGGCTGCGGATCCGGCTGCGGGTCCGGCTGCGGGTCCGGCTGGGCGGCGTCCAGGCCGCGGAAGAAGTCGTGCAGCTGGTCCTGGTCGACGAGCCGGAGGATGTAGCGGCCGCGCTCGTCCCGGTCGTCCCCGACGTAGGGGATGGTCTGGAACTCGACCCGGGAGACGTCGACCGACTGCAGCTGCGCGGCGACGGCGAAGAGGTCCAGCTCCCGGTCCACGGTGACCGACGAGGCGGCGGCCCGGACCAGGCGGCGCTGGGCCCCGAGGTCCAGCAGCACCTCCTCGGAGAGGATCGAGCGGAGCATCCCCGCGATGAACGCCTGCTGGCGGACGATCCGGTCGAAGTCGCCGCGGGGGAGCCCGTAGCGCTGGCGCACGAACGCGAGCGCCTGCTCGCCCTGGACGGTCTGGACGCCGGCCGGCAGGTCGATGCCCGAGTACTCGTCCTGCACCGGCTCGCACAGGTTCACCTCGACCCCGCCGACCACGTCCGACAGCTCGAGGAAGCCGAGCAGGTCGACCGAGGCGTAGTGGTCGACCTGGACCCCGGTCAGCCGGCTGACCGTGCGGACCAGGAGCTGGGCGCCGCCGGCCTCCCGCTCGGCCGTCGTCGCACCGTCCGGGGGGTCGAGCAAGTACCCGTAGGCGTAGGCCGCGTTCAGCTTGTCCCAGCCGTGGCCCGGGATGTCGACCCAGGAGTCCCGCGGCAGGGAGACGAACGAGGCCCGGGAGCCGTCCGCCGGCACGTGCACCAGCATCATCGTGTCGGTGTTCATGACCTCGACCTCACCGGCGCCGAGCCCGGGGAGCCGGTCCTCGTCGGCGGAGGCCCGGCTGTCGCTGCCGACCAGCAGGAGCGTGAAGGCCTCGCCGTCCCCCTGCACCGCCTCCAGCCCCTCGTTGCCGGTGGCCGGCAGCGCGTCGGTGCGCAGCAGGGAGTCTTCGGCCAGCTGACCGAGGTGCCACGCCCAGCCCGTCGTCGCCAGCAGCGTTGCCGAGAGCACCCCGGCGACCGCGCGGGCCGCCCACACCACCCGGAGACGGCGGAGGGCGCCGGCCGGCCGTCGGCGGGGTGCCCCGCCCGCCGGCCGGCCGAGCCGCGGGTCCAGCCGCGCGGGGAGCGGCCCGTCGCCGCGCCGGCGGGGACCGCTCACGCCGTGCGTCCGGAGCGCGAGGGGCCGGGACGGCCGGTGCGGTCGCAGTGCATCGTGGCGACGGTAGGCAGGACGAGGCGGCCGGCCGCCACCCCGGCGGGGCATCGACACGGGACCGTCATCCGGCCGCCGCGCCCACCCCGGCCGGGTCCCGCTGCGGCCCCCGCCGCCGGACCGGGCCGGCGGGGCGGCCGCGTCGGGATGCTCCTATGGATCGTCAAGCGGCCGAGGCGAGGTTTTCGGTGGGTGTTGTCGGTCGTAGGACGTAGTAGAGCTCGCGAGCGATCATGCGCTT
>NZ_JBJNRJ010000071.1:0-22551 GCF_046233715.1 Trujillonella humicola
TTGGGCCAGTGCGGTGTCGGTGAGCCGGCGCAGGTCCAGCAGCGCGGCCAGCGCCTGCCGGGCCCCGGCGGTCGCCGCCTGCCCGGCCGGGCCGGGCGGCGCGGCGGCGGCGGCGGCCAGCGCGGCGGAAGCCCGGGCCCCCGCTGCGACCTGCGCCGCGGGAAGCCCCGCGGCACCCTCCGCCGCGCCCTCCGCCGCGCCCTCCGCCGCGCCCTGCGTCGGGGGCGGGCCTGCACGGGTCGACCCCGCCGGGATCGGCTCTGCCGGGGTCGGGCCCGCACGGGTCGGCTCTGCCGGGCCGGTGGGGATCGGCGCGGCACGGCCGGGCAGGTTCTCGGCGCCGGGAACGCGATCGGCGCCACCGCCACCGCCACCACCCTCGGTGCCCACATCGTCGCCGTCGCCGCCGCTGCCGACATCCTCGCCGTCGGCGCCGCTGCAGTCGTCGCTCTCGTCCTCGGCGGCGGAGTCAGGTCGGGTGCCGGTGCCGGTGCCGGTGTTGCGCTCCTCCGAGCCGTCCCCGGCGCGGTCGTCTGCCCCCGGCGCGGCCTCACCCGCCTCGGCCGGCTCGGCCGGATCGGCCGGATCGGCCGGGTCAGTCGGGTCAGTCGGGTCAGCCGCGTCGGCCGGATCAGTCGGGTCAGCCGCCTCGGCCGGGTCGGTCGGGTCGACCGGGTCGGCCGGGTCGGTCGGGTCGGTCGGGTCGGCCGGGTCGGTGGGCTCGGCCGGATCGGCCGGCTGGGTCGGGTCGCTGGGAGTGGTCTGGTTCGTGGGGCGGGGCAGCAGGCCCAGGGTGTGGGCCAGCTCGCGGACCAGCGCCGCCGGCACGGTGTCTGTCTCCAGCTCACCGGGCTCATCGGCGTCGGGCCCGGTCCCGGTCAGCGTGTCCACCGAGGCCACCAGCGTGAGCAGCACCTGCACCGGAGAGCGGCCGGCGGCGTCGGGGCGCAGGATCAGATCGGCCAGGCAGTCGGCCATCCGCTCATCCAGGCTGCGCGGATCCGCCCGCCCCTCCGCGTCGACCGCGCACGCCCGGGCGTGGGCGCGCAGCACCTCCCAGCAGGCCCGCGCCACCGGCGCGGGCAGCCACGCCGACAACACCGCCATCCCGTCCTGCCCGGCCTGGCAGGTCACCTTCCGCTCCCGGACGGCCTGCTCCAGCCGGCGCAGCAACGCATTGGCGTCGATCCGGGCGATCGCCCGCCGGGTGCACTGGCGCAACTGAGTCACCGTCTGACCCGGCGCCCGCGGCAACACCCGCGCCTCCACCGCCGCCTTCTTGCCCACCGCCACCGGCCGCAGCAACTCCACCAACGCCCGCGCCTGCGCCCAGGAGATGTCCCCGGCCTCCAACGCCGCCAGCGTGCCCGGCAACAGCTCCACCAGCTCCACCGCCTCGACCAGCAACTCCGCCGCGGCCGGCCCGGGCAACCGCAACCGCGCGCCCAGCTCATCGGCGGCCCACTCACTCACCGCCGCCACCACCGCCGGCCGCGCCGCCCGCGACGCCGCCGACGCCGCCCCCACCTCCCCGGGCTGCCGGTCCCAGGCCGCCGGCCGGCACCGGGCGAACGCCGCCACCGCCCGCACCCGCGCCCCGGCCAACTGCGCCAACCCCCGCTCCAGATCCACCGCCACGTCCAGCCAGCCCGCCCCCTCCTCCAGCAACCGCACCCGCCCATCCACCGACGTCACACCAGCCGCAGACGGCACCACCGCGCCGGCCGGCGCACCGACGGTGGCGCCGGGCGGCGCACCGACCGCTCCACCCCCAGGTGCCGGAGCAGTGGCCACCGGCGAGGCCGGCGCATCGCCGGCGGGGGCGCACGGCGGCTCGCCGGTCGAGGCGTCAGCCGGTACGTCCTCGTGCGCGACGACAGCCGCCGGCGCGGACGAGGCGGACGAAACGGACGAGGTGGACGACGGGGACGAAGCGGACGTGGGGGAGGCGGGGGACGTGGAGGACGAGGGGGACGAGGGGGGCGAGGGGGACGGGGTCTCTGCCGCCGCCGACTCCGCCAGCGCGCGACCGACCGCGGCAACCAGCGCGCCGCTCCCGTGCGGGTGGAACGCCTCCAGGATCCACTGACCAGGTGGCCGGCGAACCTCCCAGCGACTGTCCGCCAACCCCTCGACCAACTCGCCCACGGCAACCTCGACCGGCGACAGGACACCGTCACCGTCAACCGCCGAGGCTTCGTACACGCGTTCGATACTAGCCGCTGCTCAGTGCTGTGACCAGCGAACATGCGACTGTGGAGAGCGCAGTGGCCTGTGGACGGCCCGGCGCCGGAGGGCTGCTCCGTGGGGCATGGTGTCGGCCATGCGACGGGCTCACGGCCGGCTCCCGGCCACTCCGACCCCTGACCCGGCTGCCTCGTGCGGCAACCGGCCCGACGGGCGCGCGCAGGCCGTCGTTCCCGCAGGCGGTGGAGGACCGCGGTGCTTCTAGGATCGACCGGCGCCCGCCGCGGAGCGGGCGCCACATCCGGCGAGGGGCAGCTGACACGTGGGTGACCTGAGCTCGATCATCAAGGCCTACGACGTGCGCGGTGTGGTCCCCGACCAGTGGGACGAGGACGTCGCCCGCCGGATCGGTGCGGCCTTCGGCGAGTTCGTCCGGACGGAGAGCGGCGCCAGCGCTGTCGTCACCGCGCACGACATGCGCGACTCGTCCGTCCCGCTGTCCCGGGCCTTCGCCGAGGGGGTGCTCTCGCGCGGGGTCGACGTCGTCGAGGCCGGGCTCGGTTCGACCGACCTGCTGTACTTCGCGGCCGGCTCGCTGGACGTCCCGGGCGCGATGTTCACCGCCAGTCACAACCCGGCTGAGTACAACGGCATCAAGATGTGCCGCGCCGGCGCCGCCCCGATCGGGCAGGAGTCCGGACTCGCGACCATCCGTGAGTGGGCCGAGCGCGACAGCTACGACCGGACGCCGGACCGGCAGGCCTCGATCGGCCAGCGCCACCTGCTGCCGGACTACGCCGCCCATCTGCGGTCCCTGGTCGACCTCACCGGCATCCGCCCGCTCAAGGTGGTCGTCGATGCCGGGAACGGCATGGGCGGGCACACCGTCCCCGTCGTGCTCGCCGGACTGCCGCTGGACGTCGTCCCGATGTACTTCGAGCTCGACGGCAGCTTCCCCAACCACGAGGCGAACCCGCTCGACCCCGCCAACCTCGTCGACCTGCAGGCGGCCGTGGTCCGGGAGGGCGCCGACATCGGTCTGGCCTTCGACGGTGATGCCGACCGCGTCTTCGTGGTGGACGAGCGCGGCCAGCCGGTCAGCCCCTCGGCGATCACGGCACTGGTCGCAGTCCGGGAGCTGGCGAAGGGTCGCGGGACGACGATCATCCACAACCTGATCACCTCCCGCGCCGTGCCCGAGATCGTGAAGGAGCACGGCGGGGTACCGGTGCGCACCCGCGTCGGGCACTCCTTCATCAAGGCGGAGATGGCCCGCACCGACGCCGTCTTCGGCGGGGAGCACTCGGCCCACTACTACTTCCGCGACTTCTGGCGTGCCGACACGGGCATGCTGGCCGCGATGCACGTGCTGGCGGCCCTGGGTGAGCAGAGCAGGCCGCTGTCGGAGCTCACCGCCGCCTACAGCCGCTACGCCGCGTCGGGGGAGATCAACTCGACCGTGACCGACGCCGCTGCCCGCACGGCCGAGGTGCGTGCCGCCTACGAGGACGTCGAGGGCGTCTCGCTCGACGACATGGACGGGCTGACCGTCGAACTGCCCGACGGATCCTGGTTCAACCTGCGGGCGAGCAACACCGAGCCGCTGCTGCGCCTCAACGTGGAGGCACCCGACACCGTGGCCATGGAACGGCTGCGGGACCGAGTACTGGAGATGGTGCGCGCATGACCGGAACGACAGGACCCCTGGGTCTGGACCCCGCGCTGCTGGAGATCCTCGCCTGCCCCGACACCCACCACAGCCCGCTCGAGGTCGACGAGGCCGCGGACGAGTTGCTGTGCACGACCTGCGACCGTGCGTTCCCGGTGCGCGACGGCATCCCGGTGCTGCTTCTCGACGAGGCTCGCCGCCGGGGCCCGGAGGAGTTGGGGAAGCGCCAGGGGACCGCCGGCGCATGACGTCGCCCGAGCTGGCCGAGGAGGTCCTCGACGACCTCGACGTGCTGCGCGCCCGCGATCCGCGTGGACTCCTGCTCGCCGTCGCCGGAGCCGGGGCGCAGGTTCGCGAGACGGCCCGGCTGACGGAGGAGGCGGGGCTGGGTCGCGTCACCGAGGGCGGCCGTCCCCGGGGCCTGGTCATCGTGGCCCGCCGCGAGGGCGCCGTGGCCGCGTCGGTGCTGCGGGCCCTGCTCGGGCCGGCCAGCCCGGTGACCGTCGACGTCGTCCCGGGCCCCGACCTGCCGGTGTGGACCGGGCCCAGCGACATCGCCGTGGTCGCCACCCGGACGGGCGCCGGTCGCTACGCCGTCGCCCCCGCCTACGAGGCCGCGCGGCGCGGTGTCACGCTGGTCGGGATCGGCGCCGACGACGCCCCGCTGCGCGCCGCGTGCTCCAGCGCCCGGGCCCCCTACGTCCCGCTGCCGCGGTCGCGGGTGCAGCACACGACGCTGTGGTCGCTGCTCACCCCGCTGCTCCAGCTCGCCACCGGTCTCGGCCTCGTGTCCGAGGAGGTGGCCGCCCTGGACGCGGTCGCCGACGCCCTGGACGAGGTGGCGCGAGAGTGCGGGCCCGCGCAGGAGTCGTTCGTGAACCCGGCCAAGTCGCTGGCCCTCGAGCTGCTCGACGCGCTGCCGGTGATCGCCGCGGAGGGGCCGCTGGCCGGCGCGGCCGCCGCGCGCGTGTCCGACCAGCTCGAGACCCTCGCCGGCCTGCCCGTGGCCACCTTCCGCCTGCCCGACCAGCGGGTGGCCGCCCGCTCGGTGCTGGGCGGGCCGCTGGCCCCGCGCGACGGCGACGACGACTTCTTCCGCGACCGCGCCGAGGACGCCGGACGGCGGCTGCGGCTGCTGACCATCCGCGACGACGACGCCGGTGACCTCGACGGCGGCGGGGAGCGCGAGCCGCGGTCGGCGGCCGAGGCGATGAACGAGGTGCTGCGCACCGCCGCCGCGGCGAACGTGCCGGTGAGCGGGCTGGCCGAGCACGGCGAGCCCGAGCGGTACGGGCGGACGTGCCGGCTGGCACGGCAGCTCGCCGTGGCCGACTTCAGCGCGGTCTACCTCGCGCTGGCCCTCGACCAGGAGCGGGCACTGCGGTCCTGAGACCCGGTCGCGTGACGCGGCCGGACGCCCCACCATCGAACGAGCACGACGACGGCGCAGCGAGCGAGAGGACCTCCCGTGGCCGGTGGACTGGCAGCCCTGTTCGACGACGTCGCCACGCTCACGCGCGCTGCCGCGGCGTCCGTCGACGACATCGGCGCCGCAGCCGCGAGGGCCAGCGCGAAGGCCGCGGGCGTCGTCGTGGACGACACCGCGGTCACGCCGCAGTACGTGCGCGGGCTCGCCGCCGAGCGCGAGATCCCCATCGTCTGGCGCATCGCCAAGGGCTCGCTGCGCAACAAGCTCATCTTCATCCTGCCGGCGATCATGCTGCTGAGCCAGTTCCTGGAGGGGCTGCTCACCCCGCTGCTCATGGTCGGCGGGGCCTACCTCTGCTACGAGGGCGCCGAGAAGCTCTGGGAGAAGGTGAGCGGGCACTCCCACGGCCACGGCGCCGGCGAGGGCGAGCTGGCCGACGAGGACACCATCGTCGCCGGCGCGACGCGCACCGACTTCATCCTCTCGGCCGAGATCATGGTGATCTCGCTCAACGAGGTCACCGACGAGCCGTTCGTGGCCCGGCTGTTCACCCTGATCGTGGTCGCCATCGCGATCACCGCGCTGGTCTACGGCGCGGTCGGGCTGATCGTGAAGATGGACGACGCCGGGCTGCGGCTGGCCCAGCGGGGAGCCGGGGCGACGGCCCGCTTCGGCCGCGGACTGGTCAAGGCCATGCCCCGGCTCCTCGCCGCCCTCACGGTGATCGGCATCGCGGCGATGCTCTGGGTCGGCGGCCACATCCTGCTGGTGGGCAGCCACGAGCTGGGCTGGGACCTGCTCTACGACGTCGTGCACCACCTGGAGGACGCCGCGCACGACGCCACGGGCGCGCTCGGCGGGGTGGTGCGCTGGCTGGTCGACACCCTGGGCAGCGCCGTCGTGGGGCTCGTCGTCGGCGCGATCCTGGTGGCGGTCGTGATGCTGGTGCAGCGGCTGCGGCTGCGGCGCAAGGGACGGCCGGCGCACCACTGAGCGGCGGACACCGGCGCGCGGACACGGCCCGCCGCCCGCCGGCGGACGGTGGGGGGACATTGGAGGACATGGAACGGGGAACCAGCGACCGCACGCTGCTGTCGCCCGGCCGGCGGCGGGCCGACCGCACCCGCCTGGCCGACGGCGTCGTCGACGTCCTGGTCATCGGCGGCGGCGTCACCGGAGCCGGTGCGGCGCTGGACGCGGCCAGCCGCGGCCTGTCCGTGGGCCTGCTCGAGGCCCGGGACTGGGCCGCCGGCACCTCGAGCCGGTCGAGCAAGCTGATCCACGGCGGCCTGCGCTACCTCGAGCAGTTCGCGTTCCCCCTGGTGCACGAAGCGCTGCAGGAGCGCTCGCGGTTGGTCACCACGATCGCCCCGCACCTGGTGCGTCCGCTGCCGTTCCTGCTGCCGCTCACCGCGCCGGTCTGGCAGCGGGCCTACTACGGCGCCGGTGTCGCCCTCTACGACACCCTCGGTGCCGCGCTGACCGCCGACCGCGGCGTCCCGACCCACCGGCACCTGTCCCGCCGCGCCGCGCTGGCCGAGTTCCCCGGCCTGCGCCGCGACGCGATCCGGGGCGCCATCCGCTACTGGGACGCGCAGGTCGACGACGCCCGGCACACCCTCGCCGTCGTCCGCACCGCCGCGGCCTACGGGGCCGCGGTCCTCTCCGGCGCCCGCGTCACGGCCGTCCTGCGCGACGGCGGCGGGGACGGGACGGGTGCGGGCGACGCGGCGCCGGTCGTCGGCGTCCGCGTGGCCGACCTGACCGACGGCTCCTCCTTCGTGGTCCGCGCGCGCAGCGTCATCGCGGCCACCGGGGTGTGGAGCGACGACGTGGGGGAGATGCTCGGCGCCGCCGCACCCAGCCTGCGGGTGCGGGCGAGCAAGGGCGTCCACCTGGTCGTGCCCCGCGACGCCATCGACGGCGGCGACCTCCCCGGCGGGGTCACCACCGGCGGCGGCCCGGGCGGCACCCGGCCCGGCCTCATCCTGCGGACGCCGACCAGCGTGCTGTTCGTCATCCCGTGGGGTGAACAGTGGATCGTCGGCACCACCGACACCCCGTGGCGGCTCGACCGCGACCACCCCGCAGCCAGCAGCGCCGACATCGCCTACCTGCTCGGCCAGCTCAACCGGGTGCTCGCCCGGCCGCTGACCCCCGATCGCATCGTCGGCGTCTACGCCGGCCTCCGCCCGCTCCTGGCCGGCGAGGCCGACCAGACCAGCCGGCTGTCGCGGGAGCACGCCGTGGTCACCCCCGTGCCCGGCCTGGTCCTCGTCGCCGGTGGCAAGTACACGACCTACCGGGTCATGGCGGCCGACGCCGTCGACGCCGCCACCACCGGCCTGCCCGGCGTCCCGGAGTCCCGGACGGCGCACCTGCCGCTGGTCGGCGCACACCGCTGGGCCGCGGTGAAGGACGCCGCTCCCGACCTGGCCGCCGCGGCCGGGCTCGCCGAGGACGCCGTCGCGAGGCTGCTGCAGCGGCACGGCGACAAGGTCGGCGCGGTGCTCGCCCTGGCCGCCGCCGATCCCGAGCTCGCCCGGCCGCTGCCCGGGGCGCCGGCGCACCTGGCCGCGGAGGTGGTGCACGCGGTGACCGCCGAGGGTGCGCTCCACCTGGACGACGTCCTCACCCGGCGCACCCGCGTGTCGATCACCACGCCGCACCGCGGGACGGAGTCGGCCCCGGCGGTCGCCCGGCTCATGGCCGGGGTCCTGGGCTGGGACGCCGAGCGGACCGACCGCGAGGTGGCGCACTACGAGGCGCGGGTCGCCGCCGAACGCGAGTCGCAGCGGATGCCCGACGACCGCACCGCCGACGCCGCCAGGCTCGGCGCTCCGGACGTCCGCGCCGCCGCGGGGTGACGGCGACCGGCCGCGTGGGGCCGGGCACGCGGGACAGCACCTCCGTCGGGTGATGTGCCGGGACGGACGGTGGGATACACAACCCTGGTGCCCAACTCGCCGGTAACCTCCTCGTCGATGTGGCACCTCACCAGCAACGTGCGTCACTACCCGTGGGGCAGCCACACCGTCATCCCCGAGCTGCTCGGCCGTCCCGCGCCCGCCGACCTGCCGCACGCCGAGCTCTGGATGGGGGCCCACCCCGACCTGCCCAGCCTGCTGGCCGACGGCCGGCCGCTGGACAAGGCGATCGACGAGCACCCGCAGCGGCTGCTCGGACCGCAGGTCGTCGAGCGGTTCGGCGCCCGGCTGCCCTTCCTCATGAAGGTGCTGGCCGCCGAGGCCCCGCTGTCGCTGCAGGCCCACCCCACGATCGAGCAGGCGGTCGCCGGCTACGCGGCCGAGGAGGCGGCCGGGATCCCGCACGACGACCCGACCCGCACCTTCAAGGACCCCTGGCACAAGCCGGAGCTGCTGCTGGCGCTGACCACCTTCGAGGCGCTGTGCGGCTTCCGGCCGGTCGAGGAGTCCCTGCACTGCCTGGCCAAGCTGCAGCTGCCCGAGCTCAAGCCGACCATCGCCGCCCTGGCCCGCGGCGGCCTGCGCGCCGCCATCCCGCAGCTCATCGCCCTGTCGGGCAAGCGGCGCACGCACCTGGTCGACGTCGTCGCGCGCCGGGCCGGGCAGTTCGTGGCGGCCGCCGACCCGGAGTTCATCAACACCTACCGCTGGGCCGCCCGGCTCGCCGAGGCCTACCCGGGTGACGCCGGCGTGGTCATCTCGCTCATGTGCAACCACCTCAAGCTCGCCCCGGGTGAGGCGGTCTTCCTGCCCGCGGGCAACCTGCACGCCTACCTGTGCGGCGCCGGCGTGGAGGTCATGGCCAGTTCCGACAACGTGCTGCGCGGTGGGCTGACCCGCAAGCACGTGGACCTGGCCGCGCTGATCGAGGTGCTCGACTTCACCGACGGCAAGGTCCCGGTGCTGCACCCCGTGCTCGGCCCCGGTGGGCTGCGCTACCCGGTGCCGGTCGAGGACTTCGACCTCACCCGCTGCCAGCTCGACGCCTACGCGGGCAGCCTGACCACCGGGGGCCCGCAGGTGCTGCTGTGCACCGAGGGCGAGGCGGTGCTGACCGCCGGCGAGGGGGAGCTCGTGCTGCGCCGCGGCGAGTCGGCGTTCGTGCCGGCCGGCGAGCCGGTGCACGCCCGCGGTCCCGCCGTCCTCTACCGGACGACCACGAACCTCCGCTGACCCGCGTGTCTGCCCGGTACGGGGCAGACGCGGACGTAGCGTCCTCCGGTCCGGCACCACCGCACCGGTAGGAGGTCTGCGCCGTGCGCACCCGCGGGCCGTCGCGCCCCGCGCTCGCCCTGCTGGCGGCCGCCGTCCTCGGCGTCCTCGGCGGGTGCGAGGTGACCTACGGCAGCGACACCGGCGACACGGTCGGCGCCGCCGTCGAGGGCGCGCGTCCGGGCACCGCCCTCGCCGCGCTGGACGAGCTTCAGGTCCGGGGCAGGGCCCCGACCACCGGCTACAGCCGTGACGAGTTCGGGTCCGGCTGGGTGGACACCGACCGCAACGGCTGCGACACCCGCAACGACGTCCTCGCCCGCGACCTGAGCGGGGAGACGTTCCGGCCGGGCACCCGCGGGTGCGTCGTGCAGAGCGGCACCCTCGCCGACCCCTACTCCGGGACGACGATCGAGTTCCGGCGCGGCCAGGACACCAGCGACGACGTGCAGATCGACCACGTCGTCGCGCTGTCCGACGCCTGGCAGAAGGGTGCCCAGCAGTGGGACGCCGGCACCCGCGTCGCCTTCGCGAACGACCCGCTCAACCTCCTGGCCGTCGACGGGCCGCTCAACCAGCAGAAGGGCGACGGCGACGCGGCGACCTGGCTGCCGCCCGCCCGGGGGTACCGGTGCGCGTACGTCGCCCGCCAGGTGGCGGTGAAGCTCGAGTACGGCCTCTGGGTGACCGCGGCGGAGCGCGACGCCGTCGCCGGCGTGCTGGCCGGCTGCCCGGACGAGCCACTGCCCGGCGGGGCGCCGCCGGGCGGGGCGCCGGCGCCGGACGCGCCGGTCGTCTACGCCGACTGCGCGGCCGTCCGGGCGGCGGGCGCCGCGCCGATCCGGCGCGGCGAGCCCGGCTGGGACCCCGCCTTCGACGGGGACCGCGACGGCATCGGCTGCGAGGGCTGAGGAGGGGGCGGCGAGAGGCCCGACGGCGGCGTCCTGACGACGGCGTCCTGACGGCGAGGGACCCGCGGGTTACCCTGGAAGACGGCACGAGCCCCGCCGAGGCCTCGGCATGCTCGCTTCTCCCCGCACCTGGACCCGCCGCGCACGCGCCGCGGGCCTCACCCCTGGAGCGACATGACTGCCCCTTCCGGCACCGCTGTCCTGTCCGACGGTGACTTCAAGGTCGCCGACCTCTCCCTGGCCACCTTCGGCCGCAAGGAGATCTCCCTCGCCGAGCACGAGATGCCCGGCCTGATGGCGCTGCGCGCCGAGTACGGCGACGAGCAGCCGCTGGCCGGCGCCCGCATCGCCGGCTCGCTGCACATGACCGTGCAGACCGCCGTCCTCATCGAGACGCTCACCGCGCTGGGCGCCGACGTCCGCTGGGTCAGCTGCAACATCTTCTCCACCCAGGACCACGCCGCCGCCGCGATCGTCGTCGGGGACGGCACTCCCGAGTCCCCGGCCGGCGTCCCCGTCTTCGCCTGGAAGGGCGAGACGCTGGAGGAGTACTGGTGGTGCACGCAGCGGCTGTTCGAGTTCCGCGACGAGAGCGCCGCGGTCGTCGGCCCGAACATGCTGCTGGACGACGGAGGCGACGCGACCCTGCTGGTGCACCTGGGCACCCGCTTCGAGGCCGACGGCGTCGTCCCGGACACCACCGAGGCCGACTCCGAGGAGTACGGCGTGATCCTCGACGTCCTCCGCGGCACGCTCGCCGAGGACGGGCAGTACTGGACCCGCATCGGAGAGGCCATCAAGGGCGTCACCGAGGAGACCACCACCGGTGTCATGCGGCTCTACGAGCTCGCCCGCGACAACCGGCTGCTGTTCCCGGCCATCAACGTCAACGACTCGGTCACCAAGAGCAAGTTCGACAACCTCTACGGCTGCCGGCACTCGCTGATCGACGGCATCAACCGCGCCACCGACGTGATGATCGGCGGCAAGGTCGCCGTCGTCTGCGGCTACGGCGACGTGGGCAAGGGCTGCGCGGAGTCGCTGCGCGGCCAGGGCGCCCGCGTGATCGTCACCGAGATCGACCCGATCAACGCCCTGCAGGCGGCCATGCACGGCTACGAGGTGACCACCCTCGACGAGGTCATCGGCAAGGCCGACATCATCATCACGGCCACCGGCAACAAGGACATCATCACCGCCGAGCAGCTGGCCGCGACCAAGCACCAGGCGATCATCGGCAACATCGGCCACTTCGACAACGAGATCGACATGGCCGGCCTGGCGCGCACCCCGGGCGTCGTGCGGACGACGATCAAGCCGCAGGTCGACGAGTGGCGGTTCGAGGACGGCCACACGATCATCGTGCTCTCCGAGGGCCGGCTGCTGAACCTCGGCAACGCCACCGGGCACCCCAGCTTCGTGATGAGCGCCTCGTTCTCCAACCAGGTGCTCGCCCAGATCGAGCTGTGGGGGAACCGCGCCGCCTACGAGGGCAAGGCCCCCACGGTCACCGTCCTGCCGAAGAAGCTCGACGAGCACGTGGCCCGGCTGCACCTCGACGCCCTCGGCGTGAAGCTCACCGAGCTGTCCAAGGTGCAGGCCGACTACATCGGCGTTCCCGTCGAGGGCCCGTACAAGAGCGACCACTACCGCTACTGAGCACCTGACAGCCCGCCGGAGTGGCCACTTCGGCGGATCGGGGACACCCGTCCGGTCATCCGACCGGGCGGGTGTCGCCGTTCTCGGGCCCGATCAGCGCAGAATGGGCCCGTGGCATCCACCGCAGCCTCGAACGGGCCCAGCCGCGGCCGCGTCCTCGTCGTCGACGACGACGCCGCCCTCGCCGAGATGCTCGGCATCGTCCTGCGCCGGGAGGGCTACGAGCCGGCCTTCGTCTCCGACGGCAACCGGGCGGTGGGTGTCTTCCAGCAGACCCGGCCGGACATCGTCCTGCTGGACCTGATGCTGCCCGGCCGCAACGGCCTGCAGATTTGCCAGGACATCCGCACCCAGTCCAGCGTCCCCATCGTGATGCTGACGGCCAAGGGCGACACGATCGACGTCGTGCAGGGCCTCGAGGCCGGCGCCGACGACTACGTCACCAAGCCGTTCAAGCCGGTGGAGCTGGTCGCCCGCGTGCGCGCCCAGCTGCGCCGCGGTGAGTCCGGGCAGGCCGAGAACCTCGCCATCGGCGACATCGCCATCGACGTGCCGGCCCACCAGGTCACCCGGGACGGCGTCCCCATCGCGCTGACGCCGCTCGAGTTCGACCTCCTCGTCGCGCTGGCCCGCAAGCCCCGCCAGGTGTTCACCCGCGAGCTGCTTCTCGAGCAGGTGTGGGGCTACCGGCACGCAGCCGACACCCGGCTGGTCAACGTCCACGTCCAGCGGCTGCGCGCCAAGATCGAGCGCGACCCGGAGCGGCCCGAGATCGTGCTGACCGTGCGCGGGGTGGGCTACAAGGCCGGCCCGCCGTGAGCGGGCAGGCCCGCGGGCACGGCCCGGGCACCGTGGTCGGGGCTCGATGACGGTTCGGCCCGTGCCCGCGGAGGCGCCGGTCGCCCCCGCGCCGCCCTCCGTCGCGGCGGCGCCGGACCCGGTGGCCACGCCGTCGCGCGGCCCGGGCCCGGTGGCCCGGCTGCAGCGCCGGCTGCAGGTGCGTGCGGCGCGCACCCGCCGCACGGTCCGGCGGCTCGCCCAGGCGGCGGCGCAGGCCTGGCGCTCGTCGCTGCACGTGCGGATCGGCGCCATCACCATGGTGGTGGCCGGCACCGTCGTGGTGATCGTCAGCATGGTGCTGTTCAGCCAGATCCGCGACCAGCTGCTGTCGGTGAAGCGGGACGCGGCGATCGACCAGGCGCAGGCCGGCGTGGTCTACGCCCGTGACGAGGTGGCCGGCATCGCGACCGGCGACTCCGCGAGCCTGCGCGCCACCCTGGACCGGACCGTGCAGGGCCTGAAGAGCCGGGCGGGCTCGGCCGGTGACTTCGACGTCGTCATGGTGCACCGCACCGGTGACCGCGAGCTCCCCGCGGGCCGGCGCGCCGTCTTCACCGCGCTGCCGGACGAGCTGCGCGCCGGCGTGGCCTCGGGTGGCCAGTTCTCGCAGTACGCCCTGGTGCCCGACACCGACGGGGAGCCGCAGCCGACCCTGCTCATCGGCGCGCCGGTCACGGTCGACACGGTGGCCGACGAGCGGGTCGACCTCTACTACGCCTTCCCCCTCGACCAGGAGCAGGAGAGCCTTTCGCGCATCCGCAGCACGGTGGTGATCAGCGGCGTCGCGCTCACCCTCTTCGTCGTCGGCATCGGGGTGCTGGTCACCCGGCTGGTCGTCGACCCCGTGCGCCGGGCGGCGGGGACCGCCCAGCGGCTGGCCGAGGGCCAGCTCGAGGAGCGGATGGCGGTCCGCGGCGAGGACGACCTGGCCCGGCTGGCCACCAGCTTCAACGCGATGGCCGACAGCCTCCAGCGTCAGATCACCCAGCTGGAGGGGCTCTCCCAGCTGCAGCAGCGGTTCACCTCCGACGTGAGCCACGAGCTGCGCACCCCGCTGACGACCGTGCAGATGGCCGCCGAGGTGCTGCACGAGTCCCGCGGTGACTTCCCGCCGCACGTCGCGCGGTCGGCCGAGCTGCTGCACGCCGAGCTCGACCGCTTCGAGTCGCTGCTCACCGACCTGCTGGAGATCAGCCGCTACGACGCCGGCGCCGCGGTGCTGGACTGGGAGCCCACCGACGTCGGCGCGCTGGTCCGGCGCGTCACCGGCGACCTGTCGGCACTCGCGGCCATGCACGACTGCGAGCTGCGGGTCAGCGGCCCCGCCCAGCCGGTCATCGCCGAGGTCGACGCCCGGCGGGTGCAGCGCATCCTGCGCAACCTGGTGGGCAACGCGATCGAGCACGGCACCGGGCGGCCGGTCGAGATCACCTGGGCGGCGAACCGGGCGGCGGTCGCCCTGACCGTCCGCGACTTCGGGGTGGGCCTGAGCCCGGCCGAGGTCCAGCACGTCTTCGACCGCTTCTGGCGGGCCGATCCCTCCCGGGTCCGCACCGTCGGAGGCAGCGGCCTCGGGTTGTCGATCAGCCTCGAGGACGCGCGGCTGCACGGGGGCTGGCTGCAGGTGTGGGGCTCGCCGGGGCTGGGCGCCCAGTTCCGCCTGACGCTGCCGCTGACCGCCGGCGCGGAGCTCACCAGCTCGCCGCTGCCGCTGCGCCCGGCGATCGTGCGCCGTCCCGGGGGAGCGGCGTGAGCCGCCGCGTGATCGGAGCGCTGGTCGGCGCGCTGCTGCTGGCCGGCTGCTCGACGGTCCCCTCGAGCTCCCCGACCGTGCAGATCACCCAGGAGCCGGCCCGCGCCCCCGAGGCCGTGGGGCTGGAGCCGCTGGAGCCCGAGGAGGGCGCGGCGCCGGAGGAGATCGTCCGCGGCTTCATCAGCGCCGCGGCCAGCACCGCCCGCACCCACCCGGTGGCCCGGCAGTACCTGACCCCGGAGGCGGCGCGGTCCTGGGCGGACGACAGCGCTCTGGCGATCATCGCCCCCGACTACGCGACCGTCACCCAGAGCGCCGGGACCGTCGCGGTCACCGCCGACCTCGTCGGCACCGTGGACCAGCGGGGTGCGTTCACCGTCAGCGAGGCCGAGGCGGTCGCCACGTGGTCGTTCGCCGTGGAGGAGGTCGACGGCGAGTGGCGGATCAGCAATCCGCCCCCCGGGCTGTGGATGGCCCAGCCGGACTTCGACCGCCTGTACGACCAGCGGTCGCTGTACTTCGTCGACCCCACCCTGCAACGGGTGGTGCCCGACCTGCGCTACCTCATCGAGGGCGAGGCGCAGCCCACGGCGCTGGTGGAGCGGCTGCTGGCCGGTCCGTCGCCGGCGCTGGCCCCGGGCGTCGAGAACCTGCTGGCCGGGGCGCGGCTGGTCCGGTCGGTGTCCGCGGAGGGGCAGTCCGTCACCGTCGACCTCTCCGGCGTGGCCGACCTCGCGCCTCCGCAGCTGTCGGTGCTCAGCGCCCAGCTGGTGTGGACGCTGCACCAGCTGCCCGGCGCGCCGTCGGTGCAGCTGCTGGTGGACGGCGAGCCGCTGCGCCTGGAGGGCGTGCCGGTCCTGCAGTCGGTCGAGGACTGGCCGGGCTTCGACCCGGAGGCCGCGCCGCTCGACGCGGTCGGGCACTACGTGGAGTCGGGCGCGCTGCGGCTGGCCGACGGGACCCCCGCCCCCGGTCCCGCCGGGAACGGCGAGTACGGCCTCGCGTCGGCCGCGGTCTCGGCGGACACGCGCACCGGGGAGCTGTCCTCGATGGTCGGCCTGACCGCCGAGCGCACCGTCCTGCTGCGCGGTCTGTACGGCGCCGAGCTGACGCCGGTGCTCCCGCCCGGCGGGCCGCTGACGAGCCCCACGGTCGCCGGCACGCGGAGCGAGTTCTGGACCGTCCGCAACGGCGCGGAGGTCGTCCGCGTCCCGGCCGAGGGCCCGCCGCAGACGGTCAGCGCGCCCTCCCTGGAGGCCCTGGGCCGCGTCTCGGTCCTGCAGCTCTCCCCGGACGGCGTGCGCGCGGCGGTGGTCGTGGACGGCCGGCTGCACGTGGGCACCGTGTCCCGCGAGGAGGACGCTCCGGTGACCCTCCGTGACCTCCGGCCCGTGGCCCCCGCGCTGGCCGGGGTCAGCGACGTGGCCTGGAGCGCCGCCGAACGGCTGCTGGTCCTCGCCGCCGACGGTCCCGACGGAGGCGGTATCCCCTACTCGCTCGGCGTCGACGGCTCGGATCTCACCGCCGTGTCCACCGCTGGTCTGCCGGCTCAGCCCACCGCCATCGCGGCCGCTCCGAGCCAGCAGCCGCTGGTCAGCGCGGGGAACTCGATGTGGCAGCTGTCCGGCGGGACGTGGCTGACCCTGCTGCGCGGGCAGCCGGCGGTCACCGGCACCGAGCCGTTCTTCCCGCTGTAGCGCCGTCCACAGGAGGGCGGGCGGGCTCCGGTGGCGGACGCCCCGCCGTGCAGGGTGGGGCGTGCACGCCGCCCGGGACCTGGCCGCCGCGCTGGCCGAGAGCCTCGCGGACCTGGTTCTCCCGCGCATCTGCGCCGGCTGCGGCGTGCCGGGGGCGTTGCTGTGCCGGAGGTGTGCGGCGGCCTTCGCCGTCCCGCACCTCGCCCAGCCGCGCCGGTTCCCGCCCGGCTTCCCGCCCACGGTGGCCGCCGCGGTCTACGCGGGGTCCGTGCGGCCGGCGGTCAACGCCTTCAAGGAGCACGGCCGCGCCGAGCTGGCCCGCCCGCTCGGCGCGGCGCTCGCGCTGGCGGTCGCCGCGGTGCGGGCCGGGGTGCGGGCCGCCGGTCCGCGCACCCCGGTGCTGCTGGTGCCGCTGCCGGCGACCCGCGCGGCCCTGCGCACCCGGGGGCGCGACCACGTCGGCGAGCTCACCCGCGCCGCCGTCGGCGAGCTCCGCGCCGCCGGCGTGCCCGCGGGCTCCGGACGGCTGCTGCGCCGGTCCGGCCGGGTGGCCGACTCCGCGGGCCTCTCGACGGGGCAGCGGCGCGCCAACCTGGCCGGCTCGTTCGCGCGCCGCCCGGGTGCCGCCGCCCCACCCGGCACCCTCGTCGTGCTCGTGGACGACGTGGTGACCAGCGGCGCCACGCTCACCGAGGCCGCGGCCGTGCTCGCCGGGGCGTGCCCGGCCGACACGCCGGTCCTCGCCGCGGTGGTCGCCGCGACGCCGCGACGGGTCGCCGGGCGGCCGTCGGCGACCCCACCAGGGCGGACCGCGCAGTACCGGTGACCAGGGGCCGGTGGGTGCGACTGATCGACTGTCGGGACACCTGCCCGACGACTAGCGTTCAACCGGACACAACCCCGTACACCCGGGAGGTCTCATGGAGATCGTTGTCCGCGGCCGGAACGTCGAAGTGCCGGAGCACTACCGCCAGCACGTCGAGGACAAGGTCGGTTCGCTCGACCGCTTCGACGGCAAGCTGAAGATGCTCCGGATGGACGTCGAGCTGTTCCACGAGAAGAACCCACGGCAGTCGGCGCAGTGCCAGCGCGTGGAGATCACCCTGCGGGGCAAGGGCCCCGTCGTCCGTGCCGAAGCCGCCGGCCCGGACTTCTACGCGGCGCTCGACCTCGCCTGCAGCAAGCTCGAGAACCGGCTGCGCCGGGCGGCCGACCGCCGCCGGGTGCACCACGGCCGGCGGACCCCGGCCACCGTGCGGGTCGGCGCCAGCACAGTCGATGCGCTGCCCCCCGTCGCGCCCTCGCCGTCCACCGCGGACGGCGCCGTCGACGGCGAACCGCTCGATGCCGGGCTCGACGAGCACCTGCCCGGGCAGGTCGTCCGGGAGAAGCACCACCCCGCCGTCCCGATGACCGTCGACCAGGCCCTCCACGAGATGGAACTGGTCGGCCACGACTTCTTCCTCTTCCACTGCGCGGACACGGGACAGCCCACCGTGGTCTACCGCCGGCACGCCTACGACTACGGCCTCATCCGGCTGGTCGACGTGCCCTCCGAGGAGAACCCGTCCCGAGCCACCGCGCCCGCCGAGCCCGTGGCGGCCTCCGTCTGAGTCCCGCCGGAGCCGCTCGGTGGCGGATCGGTCACCGAGCGGCTCCGGCACTCAGTCCCCGGGCAGCCGGCCGTAGAGCACCGCGTCGGACCGCCGGCCCGACCGGTCGTCCAGGCACCCGCGCACGACGCCCTCCCGCCGGAACCCGGCGCGCTCGGCGGTCAGCTGCGAGGCCGTGTTGCCGACGTCGGCGACCAGGTGCACCCGCGGCGCCCCCAGGCCCAGGTCCCACTCCGCCAGCGCGTGCGCCGTCTCCGCGGCGTAGCCGTGTCCCCGTGCCGGCGCCGCGATCCAGTAGCCGACCTCGGGTCCCAGCCGCCCCCCGCGGAAGTGGACTCCCGCCGAGCCGACCAGGACGCCGCCGGCCTCGACGACGACCGGCATCCCGCAACCCTCGGCGCGCTCGGCCGGCGCCACCTCCGACACCCAGGCCCGGGCCTGCTCGCGGTCGTAGGGCAGGCGGATGGCGGTGATCCAGCGCTGGATGCCCGCGTCCTGGCACGCCGCGAACACGGCCTCGGCGTCGTCGGGCCGGTGCGGGCGCAGCACCAGACGCTCGGTGCGCACCACCTCGGTGATCAGGTCGACGCCACTGAGGTCCAGGTCCGCCGGAGGGGTCACCAGACCATCGTCACGCGGTGTCCAGCGACTTTCCGGCCGGCGTCCCCCGCTCGCCCCGAGCCGGCGAGCGGGTGCGGAGGACGGGTCCTCCCGCTACGCGTTGCCGAGGACCCGGTCGACCGAGATCTCGATGACCACCCGCGCCGGGTTCTCCCGCGGCTGGCGGTAGCGGCGGGCGTAGCGGTCCACGGCGTCGGCGACCGACGCGGCGTCGTCGCGCACCAGCGCCGTCCCCTCGAGCGTCAGCCACCGCCGGCCGTCCACCTGGCAGACCGCGACGCGCGACTGCCCGGCGCGGACGTGCCGGGCCTTGGCCGACGTGCCCGAGGTGATGACCCGCGCGACCGCGGTCGCGGGGTCGAAGGTGACCCCGACCGGGACGACGTGGGGGCTGCCGTCGGCCCGCAACGTCGTCAGCGTCGCGAGGTGCCGCTCGGTGAGGAAGCTGAGCGTGCCGGGGCCCAGGGTGCGCGGGTCGGAAGCCACCGGCGGAGGGTATGCGTGGGGATGGCCGTGCACCGAGCCGGGCCGCCTACCCTGGGGTCGTGGTGTTCCAGAGGATCCTCCGTGCCGGTGAGGGCAAGATCGTCCGTCGGCTGCACAAGATCGCCAACGCGGTCGAGTCGCTGGCCGACGACTACGTCGACCTGACCGACGCCGAGCTGCGCGCCAAGACCGACGAGTTCAAGGAGCGCTACGCCGACGGCGAGACCCTCGACGAGCTGCTGCCCGAGGCGTTCGCCGTCGTCCGGGAGGCCGCCACGCGCACCCTGGGCCAGCGCCACTTCCGCGTCCAGATCATGGGCGGCGCCGCGCTGCACCTGGGCAACATCGCCGAGATGCGCACCGGTGAGGGCAAGACGCTGACCGGCGTCCTCCCGGCCTACCTCAACGCGCTCACCGGCGAGGGCGTGCACGTCATCACCGTCAACGACTACCTCGCCAAGCGCGACGCCGAGTGGATGGGCCGGGTGCACCGCTTCCTCGGCCTGTCGGTCGGGACGATCCTCTCCGGCGAGCGGCCGGCGCACCGCCGCGAGCAGTACGCCTGCGACATCACCTACGGCACGAACAACGAGTTCGGCTTCGACTACCTGCGCGACAACATGGCCTGGAGCAAGGCCGACCTGGTCCAGCGCGGGCACCACTACGCGATCGTCGACGAGGTCGACTCCATCCTCATCGACGAGGCCCGCACCCCGCTGATCATCAGCGGCCCGGCCGAGTCGGCCGGCAAGTGGTACCAGGAGTTCGCCCGCATCGTGCCGTTGATGCGGCGCGACGTGCACTACGAGGTGGAGGAGGCCAAGCGCACGGTCGCCGTCACCGAGGAGGGCGTGGAGTTCGTCGAGGACCAGCTCGGCATCGACAACCTCTACGAGGCGGTCAACTCCCCCCTGATCAGCTACCTGAACAACGCGCTGAAGGCCAAGGAGCTCTACCACCGCGACCAGCAGTACATCGTCAGCAACGGCGAGGTGCTCATCGTCGACGAGTTCACCGGCCGCGTGCTGTCGGGCCGGCGGTACAACGAGGGCATGCACCAGGCCATCGAGGCCAAGGAGAAGGTGCAGATCAAGGACGAGAACCAGACCCTCGCCACGATCACGCTGCAGAACTACTTCCGGCTCTACGAGAAGCTCTCGGGGATGACCGGTACCGCCCAGACCGAGGCGGCCGAGCTCTCCCAGACCTACAAGCTGGGCGTGGTCCCGATCCCGACGAACCGGCCGATGGTCCGCATCGACCGGTCCGACGTCATCTACAAGACGGAGAAGGCCAAGCTCGAGGCCGTCGTGGAGGACATCGCCGAGCGGCACGAGGCCGGGCAGCCGGTGCTCGTCGGCACCGCCAGCGTCGAGAAGTCCGAGCTGCTGTCGAAGTACCTGCTGCGGCAGGGCATCAAGCACGAGGTGCTCAACGCGAAGAACCACGCGCGCGAGGCGTCGATCATCGCCCAGGCCGGACGGCTGGGGGCGGTCACGGTGGCCACGAACATGGCCGGCCGCGGCACGGACATCCAGCTCGGTGGCAGCCCCGAGTTCATCGCCGACGAGACGCTCCGGGCCCGCGGCCTCACCCCGACCGAGACCCCGGAGGAGTACGAGGCGGCCTGGGACGACGCGCTGGAGAAGGCGAAGCAGCAGGTCACCGACGAGCACGAGGAGGTCGTGGAGGCCGGCGGGCTGTACGTGCTCGGCACCGAGCGGCACGAGAGCCGGCGCATCGACAACCAGCTGCGCGGGCGCTCCGGGCGGCAGGGCGACCCGGGGGAGTCGCGGTTCTACCTCTCCCTCGGCGACGACCTGATGCGCCGGTTCAACGGACCGATGCTCGAGTCGATGATGAACACCCTCCGGGTGCCCGACGACCAGCCGATCGAGTCGAAGATGGTCAGCCGCGCGATCCTGTCCGCGCAGACGCAGGTCGAGCAGCAGAACTTCGAGATCCGCAAGAACGTCCTCAAGTACGACGAGGTGCTCAACCGGCAGCGCACCGTCATCTACGACGAGCGGCGCAAGATCCTCGACGGCGAGGACCTGGCCGACCAGGTGCAGCACATGCTCGACGAGGTCGTCGCTGCCTACGTCGACGGCGCCACCGAGGTCGGGTACGCCGAGGACTGGGACCTCGAGCAGCTGTGGACCGGCCTCAAGGCGCTCTACCCGGTGGGGCTCGACCGGCAGGACCTGCTGGATCGGACGTCCGACGGCGAGCAGGCCGCGCTGAGCGCCGAGACGCTGCGGACGGAGTTGCTGGACGACGTCCACCGCGCGTACGACGAGCGCGAGTCGGCCCTCGGCGCCGAGGTCATGCGCGAGCTCGAGCGGCGGGTGCTGCTCAGCGTCCTCGACCGCAAGTGGCGCGAGCACCTCTACGAGATGGACTACCTGCGAGCCGGCATCCACCTGCGCGCGATGGCCAACCGCGACCCGGTCGTGGAGTACCAGCGCGAGGGCTTCGACATGTTCAACGCGATGCTCGACGGCATCAGGGAGGAGTCCGTCGGCTTCCTGTTCAACCTCGAGGTCAAGACCAAGGAGCAGCAGGAGGAGGAGACCCGGGCCAAGCAGGCGGAGGCGGAGGCGAGGGCTCTCGCCGCCGCCCAGGAGGGGACGGCCCGCGTGCTGGCCCGCCAGCAGGCCGCCGCCGCCGGGAACGGTGCCGGGACCGCGCCCGCCGGCGCGCCCGCGGGGACGTCGCCGGGCCGCACCACGTCGACGACGCCGGGTGCGGCCGCACCGGCCGCGCGCCGCAGCGCGGGTGCCGGGCCGGGGAAGAAGACGGCGAAGCCGGCGGCGCGGGCCGCTGCCACCCCGGCTCCCGCCCCGGTGGACCAGGAGGCGCCGTCGGGGACCGGTCCCCAGCTGGCGGTCAAGGGCCTCGACGGGCCGCGGCGGCAGGAGAACCTGACGTACTCCGCGCCGAGCCTCGACGCCTCGCCCCGGGAGACCGGCGCGGCCAAGGCGGCGAAGACGGCGACGGTGACCGGCTCCAAGGAGCCGGCCCGCAACACGCCCTGCCCCTGCGGATCGGGGAAGAAGTACAAGTTCTGTCACGGGGCGGCGAAGTAGCTGGCCGAAAGTCGGTAGCAGGCCCGCTGAGCTGGGCAAATGTCGTTGCTAGCGATGGTGGGGGTTGTCCGTCGACGGCTCGGTTGCGGACTGGCTGCGGACTGAGTCGGGGCCGGGAGTCGCCGAGTCAGCCGCAGGCTGCCTGGCGCTGACGGTTATCCGGGGAAGCGGTCATAAGCGAGGCCGGGTGACGACCTACTCGCCAGTCCGTCTGGGTTCGACATGCCAGGGAGCGGGTGCGTTGAGGGCCTCGGCCACATCGCGTCCGAACTCCCGACGGGCGCAGTGGTCCCGGCCGTTAGCCCGGGGCTTTCACCGCGCATGATCTAAAGACCGGTCCGGGAGCACGAAAGGTGCCTCTGACCTGCAAGGATGCTGCTTGCTGAGGGCAATATCCA
>NZ_JBJNRJ010000072.1:0-22319 GCF_046233715.1 Trujillonella humicola
GCCGGGTCCGGGGAGCCGGTCCCCGGACCCGGCCGGTGCCGGGGCTCGGTCAGCCGAGCTGCGCACGCTCCTTGCGGACGGTGATCGGCTCGGCGAGCCGCTGCTCGTCCACCACGCGCTGCAGCCTCGCGATGGTCTCCTCCAGCCCCGGGCCGAGGCGCCGGCCCGGGGTGAAGGTCGCCGGCAGGTGCCGCATGCCGTTGATGACCTGGGTGGTCTCGTAGTGCACGGTCCCCGCGGGGTCGCACACGAAGTCCGGCATGCGGTCGAGGACCGCCTTCACCATCGTCTTGAACCCGGCGCGGGCCACGTTCGAGCCGATGCAGCGGTGGACGCCGAGGCCGAAGCTGGAGTGCCGGTTGCCCGTGCGGTCCAGCTTGATGGTGTGCGGATCGGCGAACACCTTCTCGTCCCGGTTGGCCATGGCCCACGACAGCCACAGCCGGTCGCCCTCGCGGAACTGCACGCCGTCGATCTCGACGTCGTCGGAGACCGTGCGGCCGTCGCCCTGCGCCGGGGTGTAAAAGCGCAGGAACTCCTCGGTCGCGCTGTCGCGCAGGGTCTCCCACTCGCGGTGCAGCCGCTCGCGCTGGTCGGGGTTCTCCCCCAGCCACTCCAGCGCGTGCGCCGTGAGCGCGGTCGTGGTGTCGAAGCCGCCGCCGATGAGCAGCATGACCACGCCGACGACCTCGAGGTCGTCCTCGGGCCCCTCGCCGCCGAGATCGGCCTCCATGATCGCGCGCAGCAGGCCCGGGCGCGGGTTGGCCCGGGCCTCCTGGATCCGCCCGAACAGCGACATCCCCATCTGCATGGACAGCTCGCGCACCCGCGGGTAGTCCGGCGAGTGGATCGGCGTGTACACGCTGGCGTGCGCCGGCTCGTTGTAGACGACCCAGTCCTCGAGCGGCAGCCCGAGCAGGGCCATGGTCAGCACCGCCGGGACGATGTTGGCCAGGTCCTCGACGAAGTCGATGGAGCCGCTCTCGATCTTCTCGTCGATCGCGGCCCGGGTGATCTCGTCGAGCACCGGCTGCCACCGCGCCACCGCCGCCGGTGACAGGTAGGGGTTCAGCGCGTTGCGGTAGTACCGCTGCCGTGGCGGGTCCATCTCCAGGAACCCGCCGATGGTGCCGCTGTTGCCCTCGGGCGGGGGGATGCTGATCCCCCGGTACCCGCGCCGCCGGTGGTGGATGTCGTTGTCGTTGGACAGCACGTCGGACCGGCGGGCCACGTCGAACAGCTCCTGGTTGCCGTTGACGAACCAGTAGCCGCCGTGGGTGTCGTTCCACGCGATGCGCGGGCCGGCGTGCAGCCGCTGCGCCCAGTCGACGAACTCGGTCCGGTACTCCGGGCCGTGCCGGTCGAGGACGATGCGGCGACCGTCCTTGCGGGGGTCGTCGTCCACCCGCGGGGTGGTCGTCTCGTCGATGCTCATGTCGCTCCTCCCGGGCGTCCCGACGTCACTCGGTGATGACGATGGCCTGCTCGGGGCAGGAGCGGGCCGCCTCGCGGGCGAGCTCCTCCTGGCCCTCGGGCACGTTCTCGTCGATCGCCCAGGCGTGGCCGTCCTCCTCGCTCAGCGCGAAGAGGTCGGGGGCGGTCATGGCGCACAGGGTGTGGCCCTGGCAGATGTCGCCGTCGACACGGACCTTCATGCGGGTGCTCCTCTGTGTTGCCGACACGGTCTCGGACATGGCGGGCTCAGGCGTGCCAGTCGTGGAACTTCAGGTACGAGCCGGCATCGACCTTCAGCTGCAGGCCGGTCACGTACCGGGACTCCTCGGAGGCGAGGTAGACCACGGCGTTGCTGATGTCGACCGGCTCCACGTACGGGATCGGCAGCGCGTTCTGCGCGGGGAACGCGAGCACCGCGTCCTCCCGGGTGGGGTTCTCCAGGTCCGGCCGGAACGCCCGGTACATCGGCGCGCTGTTGAGCATGTCCGTGTTGCAGTTCGTCGGGTGGACGGCGTTGACGCGGATGAGCTGCGGGGCGCACTGCCGGGCCATCTCGTGCACGAACTCGGCGACCATCCGCTTGGCGTAGCTGTAGCCCGAGCCACCCGGGTCGACGCCGGGCTGGGCGATGCCCTGACCGGTCATGAAGGCAGCGGCCGAACCGGTGCAGACGACCGACGCGCCCTGGCCCAGGTGCGGCAGCGCCGCGTGGACGGCGTTGACGACACCCAGGAAGTTGGTGTCGACGACGTCGGTCCAGGCCTGCAGCTTGGGCTGCCCGCCCAGCGGCATGATGCCGGCGTTGGCCACGACGACGTCGAGCTTGCCCAGCTCGGCGATGCCCTGCTCCATGGCCGCGGCGATCTGCGCGCGGTCACGGACGTCGGCCTCGACGGCGACGATCCGCCGGTCCTGGGCCTCGACCAGCCGCACGGTCTCCTTCAGGTCGTCCGGCGTGGACAGCGGGTACTCGTTGGTCGCGATGTCCTTGCAGATGTCGACCGCGATGATGTCGGCGCCCTCTTCGGCCAGGCGCAGGGCGTGACTGCGCCCCTGGCCCCGCCCGGCGCCGCTGACGAACGCGACCTTGCCCTCGACACGTCCCACTGGATGTCCTCTCCTGTTCTGCTCGAACTGCTCGGTGCCCGCGGTCAGTCGGCCGCGGGGAAGGCGATGGTCTTGACCTCGAGGAAGTCCTCGAGGCCCTCGTTCCCCCACTCGCGCCCCAGGCCGCTCTGCTTGTAGCCGCCGAACGGCGACTGGACGTCGAACCACTGGGCGCCGTTGACCCCGACGGTCCCGGTGCGCAGCCGGCGGGCGACCCGCAGCGCGCGCTGGGGGTCGGCGCTGTAGACGGCGCCGGACAGGCCGAAGATCGTGCTGTCGGCGATCCGGATCGCGTCCTCCTCGTCGTCGTAGGGCAGCACGACGAGGACCGGCCCGAAGATCTCCTCCTGCGCCACGGTGGACTTGGGGTCCACGTCGGCGATGAGGGTCGGCGGGACGAAGTAGCCCTTCTCGCGGTCCAGCGGCTCGCCGCCGTAGGCGATGCGGCCGCCCTCGTCCCGGGCCGACTGGATGTAGCGCAGGATGCTGTCGCGCTGGCGGGCGTTGACGACCGGACCCATCACGGTGCCGGGCTCGGTCGGGTCGCCCCACGGCACGTGCGGCATCACCGCGGCGGCGATCGCGATCGCCTCCTCGTACCGGCCGCGCGGGACGAGCAGCCGGGTCAGCTGGGCGCAGCCCTGGCCGGCGTGCGCGCAGACGCCGCCGGCGAGCATCGGGATGACCGCCGGCAGGTCGGCGTCGTCGAGCAGGATCGCGGCGGACTTGCCGCCGAGCTCGAGGGTGACCCGCTTGACCGAGCCGGCGGCGGCGGCCATGACCTTGCGGCCGGTCGCCGTCGAGCCGGTGAGCGTCACCTGGTCGACGTCGGGGTGCGTCGCGAGGATCTCCGCCACGGAGTTGTCGCTGGTGGTCACCACGTTGAGGACGCCGGCCGGGATGTCGGTGTGCGCGGCGGCGATCGCGCCGATGGCCAGCGCGCTCCACGGGGTGTCGGGAGCGGGCTTGAGCACCACCGTGCACCCGGCGGCCAGTGCGCCCGCGATCTTGCAGACGTTGAGGTAGAAGGGGTAGTTCCACGGCGTGATGGCCGCGACGACGCCGGCCGCCTCCCGCCGGATGACCCGGTCGACCCGCGTGCCCATGAGCTCCTTGGTCGGCACGGGCCGCTCGAACTCGTAGGACTCGAGCAGGTCGATGTAGTGGTCGAAGAAGCCGATCGGCGCCTCGAGCTGGATCCCGGCGGTGAGCATCACCGGGGAGCCGGTCTCGGCGATCACCTGCTCGCGCAGCGACTCGACCTCGGCGCGCAGCGCGTCGCGCAGCTGGCCCAGGCAGCGGCGGCGCAGCTCGACGTTCGTCGACCAGTCGGTGGTGTCGAAGGCCCGGCGGGCGGCACCGATGGCCCGCTCGAGGTCGGTGGCGTCGGCGTCGGGCACCGCACCGATGACCTCCTCGGTGGCCGGGTTGACGTTGTCGAAGGTCCGGCCCGTGCCGGCGGGCACCAGCTGGCCGTCGATGAGCATGCGGTCCACGGGGTAGGCCATGTCGGTCTCCTCCTCGGGTGTCGTCGCGGCTCCGCTGCCGCGACGTGGATGACGGGACGGGTCAGGCGCTGGCGTCGGCCAGCAGCAGGGCGCGGTGCTCGGGCAGGAGCAGGTCGGCCAGCACGCGGTGCGGGCCGGTCATCTCGCCCAGGTCGACGCCGAGCGCTGCGGCGACCTGCTTGACGACGGCGACGTCCTTGCCGACGAACTCGCCCACCGCCCGCCCGAACGCGGCGATGGAGCCGGCGTGCGCGGCACCGCCCAGGGCCATGCTGTTGCCGCTGCCGTTGGTGATGCCGCGCAGCACGGCGCCCTCGTCCAGGCCCAGCTCGCCGGCCAGCCGCACGGCCTCGGCGATGATCCCGATGTTGGCCGCGAAGACGGCGTTGTTGATGAGCTTCACCTGCTGCCCGGCGCCGGTCGGACCGAGGTGCACGATCGGGTCGCCGTAGGCCGAGAGCACCGGGCGGGCGCGCTCCAGACCGGCCTCGGTGGCACCTGTGTAGAGGGTGACGGCACCGGCCTCGATGTGCGGCGGGCCGCCGCTGATCGGGGCGTCGACCACCTCGACGTCCCTGGCCGCGGCCCGCACGGCGATGCCGGTGGCGGTCAGCGGGCTCCCGGTGGTGTGGATCACCAGCACGGTGCCCGGCTCCATGTGCTCGACCAGGTCGCCGTCGAGCGCGATCTCGCGGACCTGGGTGTCGCTGTAGGGGCAGAGCAGGACCGCCCGGGCGCCGCTCGCCACCGCCGCGACGTCGTCCACGGGAGTGGCGCCGAGCGCGCTCACCGCCTCGCGTGCGGCCTCGGAGCGGTCGAGCACGCGCACCCGGTGACCGGCCGCGACGAGGCGGCCGATCATGGGACGGCCGATGCGGCCGGCGCCGATGAATCCCAGCTCCACGGTGCTCCTCGAGGTGTCGGTGTCGGTGGACGGTCGGACGGCTCAGGCGGGGAAGCGCAGGAGGCGGCGGGCGTTGCCCTCGGCGATCAGCCGCGCCTCGTCGTCGGGGACGCCGACCAGCTGCTCGCCCAGGACCTTGCGGGTGTGCGGCCAGTTGGAGTCGGCGTGCGGGTAGTCGCTGGCGAAGAGGATCTGGTCGACGCCGATCGCGTCGCGCTGGTCGATGCCGGCGCGGTCGGAGGTGAAGCAGCCGTACACGTGGTCGCGGAACAGCTCCGAGGGCCGGCGGTCGGCGTCGACGTCGCACCAGAACCGGTGCCGCTCCCACGAGTAGTCGGTGCGCTCGAGGACGTAGGGGATCCAGCCGATGCCGGCCTCCGACAGCACCACCCGCAGCTGCGGGAAGCGGTGGAACACCGGCGACATCAGCAGGTCCACGCAGGCCATGACCGAGCCGACGCCGAACAGCGCGATGGTCACGAAGGCGTCGGCGTCCGGCGCGACGCCCTGCGGCACCCCGCCCGAGGCGAGGTTCATCGAGACGGGCAGCCCGGTCTCCTCGCAGGCGCGCAGCAGCGGGTCCCAGTGGCCCGAGTGGTAGGAGGGCAGGCCGAGCCGGTGCGGCGCCTCGGGCAGGCTCACCGAGCGGGCACCCCGGTCGGCCGTGCGCTCGACCTCGGCCACGGCGGCCGGCACGTCCCAGAACGGGAGGAGCACCAGCGGGATCAACCGGTCGGGCGCGTAGTCGCACCACTCGTCCAGGACGAAGTCGTTGTAGGCGTGGACGCAGGCGGTGGCCAGGTCCCGGTCGCGTGCCCCCAAGAACCGCGCGCCCGCGGCCCCGGCGAACGTGGGGAAGCACATCTGCGCCCACACGCCGTCGGCGTCCATGTCGCGCAGGCGCTCGGCGACGTCGTGGCACCCGGGGCGCATGTCGGCGTAGCCCAGCGGGCCCATGCCGATGTCGTGCGGGTCCTTGCCGGCCACCACGTCGAGCCCGAAGTCGGCCACCGGCTCGCCCTCGAACAGCCAGGTGTCGCGACCGCCGGGCCCGCGCTGCACCTGCGGAGCCGCCTCCCGGTACCGCAGCGGCAGCCGGTCCAGCCACACGCGGGGGTGCTCGACGACGTGGTCGTCGACGGACACGACCCTCGCGTCGTCGGGCAGCACGTCAGCGCTCCGTGCGGACGCAGGAGGGGGACGCCGGACGGCCGGGCCCGGCCGGCGTCGGGCGCACGCGGGTGCAGGTCACCGGGAACAGCCCATGGAGGCCAGGGCTGCGTCCGCGGCGACGAGCACGGTCCCGGGCTCGGCTCCCTCGGCCCGGGCCAGGTCGACGACCAGGCGGGCGTCCTTCTGCAGCAGCGGACCGGCCATGGCGCCCAGCGGACCGAGGACGAAGTCCGGGGTCCGCAGCACGTTGACCGCGAAGCTGTTGCCGCTGCCGTGGCTCAGCACGGTGCTCAGCTGCTGGGGATCCACGCGCAGGGACTTGGCGAGCGCGTACGCGCTCTCCAGGACCCCCAGGTTGGCGGTCAGCATGAGGTTGTTGATCAGCTTGGCGCGCTGGCCGGCCCCGACCGGGCCCAGGTGCACGATCGGGTCCGCGTACGTCGCGAAGACCGGCCGGACCCGCTCGAGGGTGTCGGCGTCGCCGCCGGCCATCACCAGGAGCCTGCGCGCCTCGGCGCCGGGACCGCCGCCGCTGACCGGGGCGTCGAGGACCGCGATCCCCTTCGCCGCGGCCTGCTGGGCCACCCGCTGGACCGTGTCCGGGTGCACCGTGCTGTGGATGACGACCACGCTCCCCGGCGCCATCGCCGACAGCAGCCCGTCGGGCCCGGACACGACGTCGTCGACCCCGGCGTCGTCGACCACGCAGACGCAGGCGACGTCGACCCGCGCGCCCAGGTCGGCCACGGACGAGGCGTACTCGGCCTTCGTGTCGGCGTAGGCGTCGAGCGTCTCCTGCCGGCGGGCCCACAGGACCGTGGGGATCCCGTCCTCGACGATCCGCCGGGCCATCGGACCGCCCTGGCTGCCCAGGCCGACGAAGCCGACCCGGTCGGTCGTGAGCGGCGCGCTCACGTGACCGCGCCGGCGATCTTGAGCTGGATGGCCTCCTCGTCGGAGAGCCCGAGCTCGGCCAGGATCTCGTCGGTGTGCTCGGCGAACAGCGGGCCGCGGGTCAGCGTCGGCGCGGTGTGGTTGAAGTGCACCGGGTTGGTGATCAGCTTCCGGGCGTTGCCGTCGGCGTCGGTGACGTCGGCGACGTTGCCGGTGGCCAGCAGCTGGGGGTCGTTGCCCACCTCGTAGGTGTTCTGCACGACCGCCCACTGGCCCTCCATCTGCTGGAAGGCGGGCAGCCACTCGTCCTTGGTCCTCGTCGCGATGATCTCGGCGACGATCTCCGCGGCGGCCTTGGAGTTCTGCATGAGCTTCTCGGCGGAGTCGAAGCGCTCGTCGGTGGCCAGCTCCGGGTGGCCGACCTTCGTCACGAAGTCGGGCCAGTAGCGGCCGGGCTGCAGCATGACCAGGGACAGGTAGCGGTCGTCCTTGGTCCGGTAGGTGCCGGTCAGCGGGTTGGAGATGTTGCCCGCCTTCGGATCGAACTTCGGCAGCGGGCCGCCGGCCATGAGCGCGAGGCCGATGTTCATCTGGCCGGCCCAGGCGCCGACACCCAGCAGCGAGATGTCGACGGTCGAGGTCTCGCCGGTCCGCTCGCGGTGGAACAGCGCCGCCGAGATGCCGCCGGCGATCGTCATCCCGCCGATGTTGTCGCCGTAGGCGCCGCCGGGTTGCTGGATCAGACCGTCGTAGCCGGGCGGGGTGCAGGTGTCGGCGCCGCCGGCGCGGGACCAGAACGCCGTCCCGTCGTAACCGCCCTTCTCCGCCTCGGGGCCGGCGTACCCGAACGCCGAGCCCACCGCGTAGACGATGTCGGGGTTGATCGCCCGGACGTCGTCCACGTCGATGCCCAGCTTCCGCCGCGCCTCGGGCAGGAAGTTGGTGAGGAAGACGTCGCTGGTCCGGATGAGCTCCTCGAGCACCCGACGGGCCTCGGGCTTCTCCAGCGAGAGGCCGAGGCTGCGCTTGCCGCGGTTGGGACCGTCCATGATCGGCGCGAAGCTGTTCTTGCCGGTGACGTCGTGACCCAGGGCCTTCACCAGGCCGCGCTGCGCGTCGCCCTTCTCCGCGTGCTCGACCTTGACGACGTCGGCACCCCAGTCCGCCAGCACGGCGCCGGCGGAGGGGACGAAGGTGAACTGGGCGACCTCGAGGACCCGGACGCCTTCCATCGGTCTCAACACGCGATGCAACCTCAGCTTCTCGACAGGGGGACCCGTCCGGCAGGATCCCGCCGGGTGGTCAGGCGAGTCGGACGCCGGCGCGGACCGTGCGGACCGCGCCGGCGTGCAGGTCGACGGGACCTCCTCCACGCCTGGGTTCGATATGGAGTATATCCATCGAAGTGTCGAACTCAAGGGCCAGTTGCGTCCTGGCTCACAGTGCCGCCGGACCCCCGGGAGCCCGGTGACCGGGGCGGACGGGCCGATCCGAGGAGCACCACGCCGAGCGGCCGGGCGGGGGGGCGGGGGGGGGGGGGGCCGGGGGGGGAGGGGCCCGGGTCGGCCGGGTCGTGCGGGTGGCCGCTCCTACGCGGGCTGGCCCACCAGGGCCACGAGCTCGCGGCGGACCACCTTGCCGGTCGGCGTGGTGGGGAACTCGTCGACGAAGACCACCCGGTCGGGCGTCCTGGAACCGCGCAGGCGCTCGCGCACCCACTGGCGGACCTCGTCCTCGGTCGCCGCCGCCCCCGGGCGCAGCAGCACGAAGGCGCCGATGACCTGGCCCCACTCGACGTCGGGCACGCCGGCCACGATCGCCTCGAGGACGGCGGGGTGCCGGCCCAGGACGTCCTCGATCTCGGCCGGGGCGATGTTCTCCCCGCCGCGGATGATCGTGTCGTCGGACCGGCCGCGCACGAAGATGAAGCCGCCCTCGTCGACGTAGCCGCGGTCGCGGGTGGGGAACCAGCCGTCGGAGGTCACCGTGCTGCCCTGCTCGAGGTACTCGCCGGCCACCTGCGGCCCGCGCACGACGATGTCGCCCACCACCCCGGCCGGGCACACCGCACCCTGCTCGTCGTGGACCTCGATCTCCACCGACGGCAGCGCCCGCCCGACCGACCCCAGCCGCGCGCGGACGGCGGGGTCGGCCGACGCGACGGCCTCGCGGTGGTCCTCCGGGCCCAGCACGGCGATCGAGGACGCCGTCTCGGTCAGCCCGTAGGCGTTGACGAACCCGGTCCCCGGGAACAGCGCCAGCGCCTTCTCGATCACCTCCGCGGCGATCTTCGCCCCGCCGTAGGACACCGACCGCAGCGACGCCGGCCCCTGCGCCCCGCGGGCCTCCAGCTCGGCCACGATCCGGGCCAGCATCGTCGGCACGACCATGGCGTGGGTGATGCCCTGCCGCTGCACGACGTCGAGCCAGTCACCCGGGGTGAACACGTCCAGGTAGACCACCCGCCGGCCGGCGTACAGGTTCGACAGGCAGTTCGCGACCGCGGCGATGTGGTACGGCGGGACGCTGACCAGCGTCGCGTCGGCCTCGTCCACCGAGGCGAACTCCACCGAGCCGAACAGGTAGGCCGTCAGGTTGCTGTGCCGCAGCACCGCGCTCTTGGGCGCCGCGGTCGTGCCGCTGGTCATCAGCAGCACCGCGACCGACTCCGAGTCGATCTCGTAGGCCTGCAGCGGCGCGGCCGCCACCGCGGGCAGCGCGGCGAACTCCTCGATGCCCACGGTCCGGGCACCGGGCACCCGCTCGGGGGTGTCGGTCACCACCAGCGGGCTCTCCTGCCGGCCCATGATCTCGGTCAGCTGCTCCTCGCCCAGCCGGTAGTTCAACGGCAGGAACGGCACCCCGGCCAGCGCCGCGGCGAACAGCGCCACCGGGAAGCCGGCGCCGTCGGGGCCGAGGTAGACCAGCCGGTCGGCGCCGGCCGCAGCGACGTGCGCGGCGCCGGCAGCGGCCCGAGCGCGCAGCACCGCCCCGGTCAGGCCGTCCTCCCGGTCGCCGATCAGGACACGGTCGGCCATGCCGTCGGCGACCATGTCGAGGACCATCGCGAGGTTCATCGGGAACTCCGGGTGCTGGGGTACGGGTGGGACGAGGGGGCGGGTCAGGCCCGGCCGCGCTTGACCTGGTTGAACGGGACGTCGCGGTCGGCGGCCTGCTCGCGCGGCATGCCGAGCAGGCGCTCGCTCACCTGGTTGCGCCCCATCTCGGTGCTGCCGCCGCCCAGGCTCGCGCCCTGCCGGCCCAGGTACGAGACGCCGACCCGGCCGGTGACGCCCTCCTCGGTGCCGACACCCGCGGCGATCTGGGCGCCGGCGATCTCCATGGACAGGTCGGTGGAGCGCTGGGAGGTCTCGGCGTGGAACAGGCGCAGCAGCGCGGCGCCCGGGGCCGGCAGCGCACCGGAGCCGATGGCGCGGCTGACCCGCGACACCATCTGGTTCTGCACCGTCTCGTCGGCCAGCCACTGGCCGACCCTCTCGCGCACCCCGGGCTCGGCCGTCCGGCCGGTCACCCGCGCGACCGTGAAGGGCGACTGCCCCCCGAGCGCGCGCGGCCGGCCGGCCAGACCGCTGACGTAGGGCGAGCCGCCGCCGACGGCGTTGCGCTCGTGGAACAGCTGCCGCGAGGCGACGGCCCAGCCGTTGTTCACCTCGCCGACGACGTTGGCCGCCGGCAGCGCCACGTCGGTCAGGAACTCCTCGCAGAACTCGCGCGACCCGTTGACCATCTTGACCCGGTTCATCTGCAGCCCCGGGGCCCTGGTCGGGATGAGGAACATGGTCAGGCCGCGGTGCTTGGGGACGTCCCAGTTGGTGCGGGCCAGCCCCAGGCCCCAGTCGGCGGCGTAGGCCGAGGTGCTCCAGGTCTTCTGGCCGTTGAGGATCCAGGTGTCGCCGTCCAGCTCACCGCGGGTGAGCAGACCGGCGAGGTCCGATCCGCCGCTGGGCTCGGAGAGGAACTGGCAGAAGACCTCGTCACCGCGGATCGCGGCGCTGATCCGCTCGGTCTTCTGCTCCTCGGTGCCCATGTCGAGCAGGGTCGCGCAGACGATGCTGAACGTCGGGATGTTCAGCTGCACCGGCATCTCGTAGCCGGCCGTCTCCTCGGTGAAGGCCTTCTGGTGGGCCGGGCTCAGGCCCAGGCCGCCGTACTCCCGGGGGAAGCAGATACCGGCGAAGCCGCCGGCGTACAGCGTCTTCTGCAGTTCCCGGGCGCGCACCCACTCCTCGTCGTCGTCACCCAGGGCGGGCAGCGGCGCGTCCGGGTCGAGCCGCGGCATGGAGTCGGCCAGCCACTCCCGGGCCCGCAGGCGGAACGACTCGACGCTCTCCGTCTCGGCGGTGGTCATCTCGCGGATCAGTCCTTCGCAGCCGGCGGTCAGAGGGAGGCGAGGTCGGCGAGCCGGCGGCGGTGGTCCTCCGGCGTGCCGTAGAGGGCGCGGTCGGTCGTCGCCCGGCGCAGGTACAGGTGCAGGTCGTGCTCCCAGGTCACGCCGAGACCGCCGTGCAGCTGCACGCAGTCCTGGAGGATCCACTGGGCCCGCTCGGCGACGAACGACTTCGCCACGCTGACCAGCTGGGGGGCCTCCGGCGACCCGGCCTGCACCGCCTCGGCGGCAGCCTGGGTGGTGGCGTGGCAGGCCTCCAGCCACGTGCGCATGTCGGCGTAGCGGTGCTTGAGCGCCTGGTAGGAGGCCAGCGGGCGACCGAAGGAGTAGCGGTCGAAGCCCCACTGCAGCGTGACGGCGAACATCCGGTCCAGCCCGCCGCACAGCTCCGCGCACTGGACGAGGAGCGCGATCTGCAGCTGCCGCTCGAGCACCTCGGCGGTGGTGGCCGCCGAGCCGACGACGGCGTCGGGGCCGACGACGACGCCGTCCAGGCGGACCTCGGCCAGCGGCCGGGACAGGTCCAGGGCCCACTGCGGCGAGACGCCCACGCCCTCGGCGGACGTCGGGACGAGGAACTGCGCCAGGCCCTCCGGCGTGGTGGCGGTGACCAGCAGCAGCTCGGCCTCGAGGCCGGACTCGACGCGGTCCTTGGTGCCGTCGAGCCGCCAGCCCGCGCCGGTCGGGGTGGCCGAGACGCGGGCCGACCCGGGAGCCCACTGCCCGCCCGGCTCGTACACCGCCCAGGTGGCCACCTGGTCGCCGGCGACGAGGGCCTCGATGGTGGCGGTGTGGTCGGGGCCGGTGCCGTGCGCGGCGACCAGCCCGGCCAGGACGACGTTGACCGGCAGCAGCGGGCCCGGGGCCACGACGGCGCCCAGCTCCTCGGCCAGCAGCGCCAGGTCGCGCACGCCCTCCCCCGAGACGCTGCCTCCACCGAGGTCCTCGGGCACCAGCGTGGCCGCCCAGCCGAGCTCGGCGCCGCGCTGCCAGGACTCGCGGTCCCACGGCGGCTCCCCGGGCGCCAGCCGGCGGAGGCGGTCGAGCGAGTGGACCTTCTCGACCAGCGACCGGGCCGAGGACTGGAAGAGCTTCTGGTCCGCCGTGAGCTCGAGCTCCACCGCTTCTCCTGTTCTCCGTCGCGGGCGGGGCCCGTCGGGACGCGTACTCCGACCGCAGGGCGGTCCGCCCCACGGGCTCACCGGCGCAGGCCGCGGCGAGCACACCACGCGCTGGAGACGCTTGTCAATCAATCGAAACGTGGGCGGGTCGACCGACTCCGCCGATCACCGGACCGCTCCGAGGCGCATCGGCCGACCTTCTACACCGGAGGTTCCCCCGGTTCGAGTGATGTGGGACGGTTCACGCTGCCGGCCACTGGGCATGAGGGACGCCGAAGCATTAGATTGACGTTCGTTGAACTACTGAGTGTGAGCGCAGATCCGGAGGGGACCCCGTCATGACCCGTGAGCCCGTCGCCGCGACGGAGGTCTTCAAGGCACTGGGAGACCCCATCCGGTGGAGCATCGTCCAGCAGATGGCGCAGCAGGAGGAGCTGGCCTGCAGCGTCCTCGAGGACACGCTGCCCGTGTCGAAGCCGACGATCTCCTACCACACCAAGATCCTCACCCAGGCCGGGCTGATCGAGGTCCGCAAGCGGGGCCGCAACTACTTCTACTCGCTGCGCCGCGAGGTGCTCCGGTCGCTGATGGACGAGATGTGGAACCTCGCCCCGGGTCCCCGGCTGGTCAGCGACGAGCCCGGGCCGGCCGCCGCCGGGCGCCCCGCCCTCAGGGCTGCCGTCGGTGACGACACCGCCCGCTCCTCGGCGCTGCTCACCTGGTAGTCCGCTACCGGCAGTCCGCTCACCTGGTGGTCCGCTGACCTGGGTAGTCCCGCGAACCGCTCCCGACGGGGCCCGTGCCACTGGCGCGGGCCCCGTCGCCGTGTGCTGCCAGCGGCACTGACGTAGGGTCCACCCGCTCTGTGGAGAGGAAGGGGAACGACGGATGGCGGCCGACTCCGGCGACGCGGTGCTGGTGTCCGAACCGGCGGCGGGGATCCGTCTGCTCACCCTGAACCGTCCCGGCGTCCGCAACGCGATGACCGCGGAGATGACCGATGCCTGGAACCGGGCGCTGGACCGGGTGTCGGCCGATCGCGACACCCGCGTCGTCGTGGTCACCGGCGCGGGCAACTCCTTCTGCTCGGGTGCCGATCTGTCCTGGCTGGACCAGGGGTCGCAGGACGACGTCACGATCGACCGGCTCCGCGAGCGGATGCTGCCCTTCTACCGCAGCTGGCTGCGGCCCCGGCACCTGCCGTTCCCCGTGCTGGCCGCCGTCAACGGCGCCACCGTCGGTGCCGGCGTCTGCCTCGCGCTCGCCTGCGACCTGCGCTTCGCTGCGACCGGCGCCCGGTTCAGCACCCCGTTCATCTTCCGGGGCACGCACGGCGGCATGGGCGCCACCTGGTTGCTCCCCGAGGCGATCGGTGTGTCGCGCGCCCGCGAGATGCTCTTCACCGGTCGCGTCGTCCCCGCGGACGAGGCCCTCGCCTGGGGACTGGTCACCGGTACGGCGGACGACGTCCTCGAGCACACCCTCGCCGTCGCCGGCCGGCTGGCCGAGGCCGCGCCGATCGCCGCCCGGCTCACCAAGACCGGGCTGGAGCAGTCGGCCGCCGGCCTGGAGGCGTCGCTGCAGTGGGAGGCCATGGCGCAGCCGGTCACCATGACGACGGCCGACCTGCACGAGGGCATCGCAGCCTTCCGGGACAACCGGCCGCCGCGCTTCCTCGGCCGCTGACGACCCGCCGTCCGGGCGACCGCTCCGCGGCCGGCGGTCAGCCGACCGACCGCAGGTGGCCCCGCCGGGGACGGGCGGCCGCGGCGGCCCGGCCGGCGCGCCGGCCGGCCGCGACGAGCAGCGCGCTGCCCGCGGCGGCCTCGCCCCGGCCCGCGGGTTCGGGGACGGCCGCGTAGAGCCCGGCAACGGCGCAGGACTCGCCGGCGTGCACCTGGCCCGTCGCGCGGTCGACCCGGACCTCGGCCGGCGCGTCGAGGACGCCGCCGGTCTCCCGGGCGCACCACGCCCGGGCGGCCAGCTCGGGGGTGGGGGCGGGCGCGTCGTCGGGAACGAGCCCGAGCCGGCGGCGCCGTGCGCCGCCCGGCGCCGGCCGGGCGGCCGCCTGAGCGGCCCAGACCGCCGGTCCGACGAAGTCCCAGTTCTCGCGGCCCGCGCCGAGCACGACGGCAGGAGCGCACGCCGTCCCGATCGACGAGGCGTCGTGCCACAGGGCCTCGGCGGCCCGCCGCAGCGTCCGGGTCAGACCCGCCGACAGCCGTGGCGTCCAGCCGCTCAACCGGTCCAGCCACCAGTAGCGGGCGCCGGAGCGGGTCAGCATGTCCATCTCGGCGAACCCGACGCCGGTGACCCGGCCGTCCTCGACGAGGAGCTCGTGCACGGCGGCCTGCCTGCGCACCTCGACGCCGGCGGCCACCGCCTCCGCTCGCAGCGTCGACAGCGGGGGGACGGCGGCGCGCGGACGGGAGCGGAACCGGCGCCTGACCCGGACCGGCGCAACCGGTGCGAGGTCGGCACCGGGGGTCAGCGCGGCCGGCCGGACCAGGACGCCACGTCGGTCGAGCACGAGGACACGGGCGCCGGCTCGGGCGGCCTCGAGGGCGGCGGCAGCACCGGCCACCCCGAATCCGACGACCACCACGTCGTAGTCCCCAGCACCCGACATCGGCCAGCCTCCTCGCCAGCGCGCGCATCCGCGGAACCCCGGGATGTGGGCCGGATCACCGGCCGACAGCGACGGTACGGAGCCAGGTGACACGTGTCAACGGTCCCGTGACACTTCCTGCCACGGTTACCGGATGGCAATCAGTACGTCCCGCAGGACGGCTCAGGTCGTGTCCCCGCGCAGCACCGAGAACGTGTCCGCCGGGGTGGGGCCGGGCGGCTGGTCCGCCCCGCCGAGCCGGTGGGCGATCGCCTGCCGGATCGAGCTGACGGTCGTGCGGACGTCGAACGCGACGGTGCTCAACCGCGGGGAGACCAGCTGGCCGACGCTGCTGCCCCCCACCCCGACGACCCCCACGTCGCCGGGGACGGCCGCCCGCAACGCGATCGCGGCGAAGGTCGTGGCGAGGGCGACCTCGTCGTTGGAGCACGCGACGCCCACCGGGCGCCCGCGGGTGCGCAACAGCTCGCACACCGCCGTCTGCGCACCCGCGGGGTCGAGCGGGACGCTGATGACCGACGGCGGCGCCAGCCCGTTCTCCGCGCAGACGTCGGCGAGGACCGTGGCCCGCATCCGGCCGAACGGGTCGTCCCGCCGGTCCACCAGCAGGGCAAACGCCAGTGCCGCGTAGCCGCGCTCGATGAGGTGCTCGGCCTGCCTGCGGGCGATCGCCGCGTTGCCCTCGTCGACTCCCTGGACGTACTGGCCGCGCGCGGAGAGCACCGGGCACCCCTGGCGCTCCAGGGTGTCGAGGTCGGCCGGGGGGAGGCTGCCGAGGTCGACCAGGCCGGCCGGGCGCAGCGTCTCGACGACGTGCTGCAGCCGGGTCAGGTTGTCGGTGGGCGCGCCGCCCCGGTCGAAGTGCACGACCACGCTGTAGCCGAGGTCGTCGAGGTCGGAGGCGATCGCCTCGATGATGTCCTGGACGTTGGTCAGGGTGGTGTTCGGCACCGCCAGCACGACCAGGTCGCTGCGCCCGAGCACCAGCGACCGGCCGGCGGCGGAGGGGACGTAGCCGAGACGGGCCACCGCGTCGCGCACCCGCTCGACGGTCTCGGCCGAGAAGCGCCCCGCCTGACCGTTGAGGATGTGGCTGACGGTCGAGCGGGAGACCCCGGCGAGCCGGGCGACGTCCACGCTGGTGGCCCCTCCGTGCCGGGGCGGCGGCCGGCCTGCCTGGGGATCGGTCTCGACGGCCACCACGTCTCTCCTCGCGGACGAGGGCCGCCGCGCACAGCGGCGGCTCGGCCGCGGCCGGCCCCGGGCGAGGTGGGCCGCATGCAGACGTAGTGTGACCCACGTCGTCGGTTCGAAGTATTTACGACCTTCCGGCCGTCGTCTAGCGTCCGAGCCACGCGCATGCCTCCGGAGCAGGCCGGCGCCGGAGGCGACAGCGAGGTGTGCGGGTGCCGGGAGCGGGAGCCGTCGCAGCGGCGGAACCGGGCGCTCACCACCGCCCGGCCGGCCGCCGCCCCCGTCCTCCGGGGGGCCGGACGAGGTCGTGGCTCCGCCGATCCCGGTGGCCGCGCCGGTCGGCGGCCAGGACGGGGGGCCAGGACGGGGGCCCGCCGCCGTTCCGCACCGCCACCGGTCCGGGCGCGCCACCCGCGGGGGCGCCGCGGCCCACCTGCGCCCCGACCGGTCCGGCCGACGACGCATCCGCACGACCAGCAGCGAGGGAGACCAGCGTGGCCCGGGGACTGTTCATCGCCTACAGCAGCGCCGTGCCCGGCCGGGAGGCCGAGTACGAGGAGTGGTACGAGCAGGTGCACGTCCCCGATGTCCGCGCCGCCGTCCCGTCGGTCACCGCGGTGCACCGGTACCGCCAGGTCGACCTGGCCGGCGGCGGAGGCGCCCCGCGCTTCGTCGCCGTGTACGAGCTGGGCGACGCCGACGTGGCCACCGCGGCCGCGCAACTCGGCGCCGCCGGAGCCGAGGGCCGGTTGCGGATGACCGACAGCATCGACATGACCGGGAACCCGCCGGACGTGCAGTGGTTCGTCGCGACCGGCGACCCCGGCGACCGACCGGCCCGGCCGTGAGGCAGGAGGCCCGGCGCACGGGGGACCACGGCATCGGCCAGACGGTCCACGTCATCCACGGCACCGAGGACGCTCGGGCGTGAGCGGTAGGCACTCGACAGGGAAGAGGAACCGCCAGTGAAGAAGCAGGTCCAGGTCACCGGGGACCACGGTCTCGGGCAGATGGTGCACGTCGTCCACATGGCCGACGACGCCCAGAAGCTCCGGGAGTTCTACGAGCGGGTCTTCGGCGGGTTCGTGTACATGGGCGTCGACGAGCCGAACTACCTGCCCGTCGAGGACCGATACGCCACCCTGCTGATGGTCTCCGACCTCTGCATCGAGACGATGGCGCCGGCCATGCCGGTCGACACGTCGCTGCCCGTCGGCAAGTTCTTCGACAAGTTCGGCACCCACCTGCACTCGGTCGGCTACAAGGTCGACGACCTCCCGGGGCTGGTGGGCCGGCTGATCGGCAAGGGCATCTACATCGGACGTCCGGGCGGCGGCCGGGTCGAGACGGCCGGCCCCGGCCTCGGGTACTGCTTCCCCAGCCCCCGGGACACCTACGGTCTGATGGTCGAGCTCACCGAGCACGACATGCCCGGCGATCCGCGCGACCTGGAGACCTGGTCCTCGCTGCAGCGGATGTGGCTGACCCACCCGCTCACCATCGAGCGCTTCTCCTACGTGACCCTGGGCGTCAAGGACCTGGACAAGGCCGTCGAGACCTACGTCGACGAGTTCCAGGCCGTCCCGGTCAAGCACGGCGACGACCCCGACCTGCAGGCGCGCTACGCGACCCTGCAGCTGGGCGACTGCCTGCTGGAGCTCGCCCAGCCGCTGTCGGCCGACTCCGACCTGGGCCGGCACGTCGCCCAGTGGGGGAACATGATCTACAGCCTGCGGTTCAAGGTGGTCGACCTCGACTCGGCCGAGGCGTGGCTGACCCGGCAGGGCGTGCGCTCCCGGCGCATCCGCGAGGGCCTGCTGATGACGGACCCGCAGGACTCGTTCAACGCGCCGATCTTCCTGGGCACCGAGGAGATCGAGGGCGACCCCTTCGGCGAGTGACCGCCACGGTGAGGGGCCCGGCACGTCCGCGTGCCGGGCCCCTCGCTCCGCTCCGGGGCACCGCCGCCGCGCCGGCCTCTAGCATCCCGGCCGTGCAGTCGGATCCGCGGGCCGTCGTCGCCCGCTACTGGGACGGTCTCTGGCAGCGGCAGGACCTCTCGGTGGTCGACGAGCTGATCGGCGACACCTACGTGCGCCACTCCTCGGCCGGCACGCGGGCGCTGTCCCGGGCGGAGTTCAAGAAGGAGCTCGGCGGGGCGTGGCGGCTGCTGCACGACTCGACGACCACCGTGGAGGACCAGGTCGCCGACGGCGACCGCGTGTGGACCCGCGCCACCACCACCGGGATCAACCTGGACACCGGCGGGATGTCCGTGGTCACCTGGCTCACCGTCCACCGCCTCGAGGGCGGCCGCATCGTGGAGTCCTGGACCGCCACGCTGCCCGGTGTGGACTGGCGCTAGCCAGACCCTCGTTCACCCCAGGTCGCGCAGGCGGTCCGCGCGGGCCAGCCGGCCCCGCGTGACCAGCGCGAACACCCCCATCACCAGCAGCGTGACCAGGCCCATCCCGCCCAGGACCCAGCGCAGTCCCACGGCGTCGGCGAGGGCACCCAGGGGCAGCGCGGCGATGCCGAACGCGCCGAAGCTGAGCATGACCAGCCCCTGGATGCGGCCGTGGAAGGCCATGTCGGACAGGCCCAGCAGCAGCGACTGGTTCGCCGTCTGGAAGGCCAGGTTCGACCCGCCGACGACGAGCAGGACGACGACGGCGACCCAGAAGGTCGGGGCGACCGCGAGCGCCCCCACCCCCGCGCCGAACACCAGCCCCGCCACCAGGAAGATCCGCGTCTGGGAGCCGTGGTGCGCCCGCCGGCCGAGCAGCAGGCCCGTGACGACCGCACCCACCGCCGAGGTCGCGGAGAGGACGCCGTACCCGGCCGAACCGAGGCCGAAGAGGTCCGCGGCGACCGTGGGGAGGAAGGCGAGGTAGGGCAGACCGGCCATCGTGACGCCGAAGCCGCACCACAGCAGCGCGGCCAGCTCCGGCCGGCCGGTCACGTAGCGGACCCCGTCGGCCAGCTCCCGCAGCGGGCTGCCGAGGGCGACGTCGTCCCCGCGCGCCCGCGCCCTGGGCAGGGCCCCGGTCAGCACCAGGCCGGCGGCGGCCAGCCCCGCGCTGGCCAGGAAGACCGCCTCAAGCCCGAAGGAGACCGACGCGACGAGCACCCCGGCGACCGCGGGGCCGACCACCCGGCTCACCTCGGCGTTGACCAGCAGCATCGAGACCGCACCCGGCAGGGCGCCGTCGGGGAGGACCTCGGCCAGGTAGGCCATCCGGGCGGGGCCGAACAGCGCGAAGCCGACCGCCTGCACCATCGCCGACCCCAGGAGCATCCAGTAGGCGACCACGTCGAAGGCCACGGCCAGGCCGATCCAGGCGCTGGAGGCCAGGAGCAGGGCGATCGACAGCTGCAGGACCAGCCGCTTGGGCAGCCGGTCGGCCGCGACCCCGCCCCACGGCGTGGCCACGAGCATGGCGACGCCGAAGGCGAGCAGGACGCCGCCCAGCGCGGCGTTGGAGCCGGTGAGCTCGAAGGCCAGCCACCCGCGGGCGATCGTCTGCGCCATGACGCCGAGGAAGATCACGGTCGCGTTGAGGTAGAGCACCGCGAACGGGCGGATCCGCAAGAGCGCCATCGGCCGCGGCGGCACCGGGCGCGCCGTCGCGGCGGCTATCTCGGTGTCGCCGGTCATGGTCCCTCGCAGGGCGGTCGGGCGGGGTGGGCGCGCAGCCGTGCCTCGGCGCGGGCCTTCGGTACGGCAGTCATAACATGGTCGAAGGACGGCGGCCGGAGCACCGGGGCCGCCGCGGCGAGGAGGACACGTGGGAACAGCCGGCCACCGCCCCGACCCGACGTCCGGGGCCGATGCCGACCCCGGCCCCACGAACGGTCCCCGCTCCTCGGACGCGGTCGTCACCGGCTCGCGGGTGGGCGCCGCCGACGGCGCGTCCGTCCGGGAGATCCGCCGCCGGGTGGCCCGCCACCTGGTCGGCCGCGACCGCGAGCTGGACCTGCTGCTGGCCGGCGTCTCCGCGGGCCGCGACGTCCTGCTGGAGGGCCCGCCCGGCACGTCGAAGTCCACCCTGCTGCGGTCGATCACCACCGAGTGGGGCATCCCGCTGCTGTTCGTCGAGGGCAACGCCGACCTGACCCCGACCCGGCTCGTCGGGCACCACTCCCCCGCCCGCGTGCTGCGCGAGGACTACTCGGCCGACAACTTCGTGGCCGGCCCGCTGGTCGAGGCCATGCGCTCGGGCGGCTTCCTCTACGTGGAGGAGTTCAACCGGGCGCCGGAGGACACGCTGAACACGCTGCTCACCGCGATGGCCGAGCGGCGCATCGCCATCCCGCGGGTCGGCACCGTGGAGGCGCTGCCGTCCTTCCGCGTCGTCGCCTCGATGAACCCCTACGACAACATCGGCACCACGCGCCTGTCGACGTCGGTCTACGACCGGCTGTGCCGGCTGGCCGTCGACTACCAGGACGCCGAGGCCGAGCGGGGCATCGTCGGCCGGCGGACCGGTGTGGAGTCGCCTCGGCTGATCGCCGACGCCGTCGCGCTCACCCGGGCCACCCGGGAGCGCGACGACGTCCGGCAGGGCAGCAGCGTGCGCGGGGCCATCGACCTGGCCCTCGTCGCCGCGCAGCTGGCCACCATGCGCTCGGTCCCGCTGCCCGACGAGCCGTCGGTGGCGCCCCCGCGCGGACTGCCCGAGGAGTACACCGCCGTCGTCCTCGACGCGCTGCTGCTGGCCCTGTCCGGCCGGATCTTCCTCGACGAGGCGCTGGAGGCCACCTCGGAGACGGTGCTGCGGGAGATCTGGGAGGACCACTTCCTGCTGCAGCCCTCGGCGGCCGAGCCCGGTTGAAGGACGATCGCCGCCGACTCCCCCGTCGAGCGGCGTTCGGGCAACAGGCCGCAGACCCCGCGCGGCTCCCGGCCGCTCCGGCGCAGACCCAAGCAGCTGACCGAGGAGCCCTCCCTGTTCCGGCCGAGCTCCGGCGGGGGCGGGCTGACCCTCACCGGGGGTGACCGCCGCCGGATGCGCCAGGGCGCCACTCCCCCGGGCGCCACGGCTCGCGGGGCCACCGAGGAGGACGGCACGGTCATCGCCCTGGCCGACCTCGCCGCGGCCGACGCCGCCGACGGCCGGGTGCGGCAGCGCGCGCGGGAGATCGCCCGGCGGCTGGCCGTGGCCCGGCCACCGCGGGAGCGCCGGCCCCGCCGCGGTGTCGGCGAGCTCACCAGCCTGCCGTGGAGCGGGGGCTCGGACGAGCTCGACCTCGAGCGCACCCTGGACGCGCTGGTCGGCAAGCCGCTGCCCGACGACGACGACGTCGTCGTCCGGGAGCGGGTGCGGCGGCGTCGCGCCGTGGTGCTCGTGGTCGACGTCTCCGGGTCGATGCGGGGTGAGCGGATCCGGACCGCCGCCGCCACCGTGGGGGCGCTGACCGGCGAGCTCGCCCGCGACCGGCTGTCGGTGGTGGCGTTCTGGTCCGACGCGGCCGTGCTGGTGCGGATGGGCGAGCCGGCCGATCCCGCGAAGGTCCTCGACCTGTTGGTGCGCATGCCGGCGCAGGGGCTGACGAACGTGTCGTTCGCCCTGGAGACGGCGGCGGCCCAGCTGGCCGGGATCCCCGCCCGCGACGGCCGGGTGCTGCTGCTGTCGGACTGCGTGCACAACGCCGGCCCGGACCCGCGGCTGGTGGCCGCGCGGCTGCCGCGGCTGGACGTGCTGCTCGACACCACCGGCGAGGACGACGTCGACCTCGGCCGCGACCTCGCCCGGGCCGGGCGGGGCCGCTGCCGGCTGGTGGCCGGCCACCGCGAGGTCGCCGGCGCGCTGACGTCGGTCTTCGCGCCCTAGGAAGTGTCTGGTGGATCATGAAAGCCAGCCCAGGAGTCCGCAGAGGTGGATCGCTCCGAGGTAGTTGACGGCGTGCTTGTCGTAGCGCGTGG
>NZ_JBJNRJ010000073.1:0-20225 GCF_046233715.1 Trujillonella humicola
CCCCCCCCCCCCCCCCCCCCCCCCCCCCCCCCCCCCCCCCCCCCCCCCCCCCCCCCCCCCCCCCCCCCCCCCCCCCCCCCCCCCCCCCCCCCCCCGCGGTGACCGCCACGCTGCCCGGGGTCGCGACCGCGTCCCCGGGCACCGCTCCGGCGCGGCGCCGCCGGCTCGTCCTCGCGGCCGCGGTCACCGGACTGGTCGCGGCCGGCTGCCTGCACCTCGTCGCGGCCGCCGACCACGTCGGTGCGGGCGACCTGGCCGTGGGCTTCTTCCTCCTCGCCGCGGCGGCCCAGCTCGGGGTGGCGGTCCTCTTCGCCATCGCCGCGGTGACCGGCGTGCGGCCCGCGCCCGCGCTGCTCGCCGCGACGCTGGCCGGCACCGTGGCGCTGCTCGGGCTCTACGTCGTCGCGCACACCACGGGTCTCCTGGACGCCTTCGCCGTCCCCCACGGGACCGGGCACGCCGGGCACGGCGGCCCGAGCGTCGTACCGCAGATCGACCCGGTGACCGGCACCGACCTGTCCGCCGGGATGGCCCGGACGCCGGACGGCCCGGTCGACCTCGGCGGGGCGGTCCCCGCGGCGACCTCGGAGCACTCCCCCGGAGCGACCGGGACCGCCGCGGTCACGGCCGAGGTGCTGACCGTGCTCGCCCTCACGGCCCTCCTGCCGGCCACCTGGCGTCGCGTGGCGGTCGACGGGCTGTTCTGCCTCGGCGTCCTGGCCTGGGCGCTGTGGTTCACCGGCGTCCTCCGCTGAGACCTCCGACCCGTCGTCACCGAGCGTACGCACGCACCCTGCGCTAGGTTCCGCGTCCGCCACACCGCCGCGCGACCGGAAAGGCCTGCTCAGCCGCGCCGGCCGGTCCGATCTGCGTGCGACAGGCGTCGGCGCCGCCCCGCTCCGACCCTCTCGCGTCGATGACCGAGCGTAAGGGAGAAGATCCGTCCCGTTCCGGCTCGCGGCAACGTGCCCCGGACGAGTGGTGACCTTGGTCCCGGCCGGGACGAAGGGCCGTGGTGCACCGAGCCGCGCCCGTGCCATAAGTGCCCGGGCGCAGTGCGCGCCGCACGATCCACGGGAGGCCACCTTGTCCGTCGCCACGACGCCCACGCCACTCCGGCTGTCGCGCACCGTCCTCGTGGTCGACGACCACGTGACCTTCGCCGAGCTGCTCTCGGGCGCCCTGGCGTCGTCGGGCATGCGGCCGGTCGGCATCGCCTCCTCCGCCGCGCAGGCCATCGCCATGGCCGCCACCGAGCAGCCCGACATCGTGGTGATGGACATCGAGATGCCCCACCAGGACGGGCTGGCCGCCACCCGGCGGATCCGCGAGGTCGCGCCGCAGGCCGTCGTCGCCGTCGTCACCGCGCACCGCGACCCCGACTGGGTGGTCCGCGCGACGCAGGCCGGGGCCTCCGCCTTCATCCCCAAGGACGGCTCCCTGGCCGAGATGATCGACATCCTGGGGCGGGTGCAGCCGGGGCAGATGCTCGTCTCCCCGTCCACCTTCGCCTCGGGGAGCGTCGCCCCGCGGCCCCGCACCGCGCCGGTCCCGCAGCTCACCCGCCGGGAGCAGGAGGTGCTCGACTGCCTCGGTCGCGGGATGCAGATCAAGGCCATCGCCCGGGTGCTGGGCATCACCCTGGAGACCTGCCGCGGCTACGTGAAGGCGCTGCACGCGAAGCTGGGTGTCCGGTCCCAGCTCGAAGCGGTCGTCAAGGCGCAGGACCTCGGGCTGCTGGGCTCGAGTGGCCGCTGACCTCCACGACCCTCCGCATCGGCCCGGCTGGCTCCGGGGCATCCCGCCCGGACGCCACTTCACCGTCTTCGTGGTGTGGGCGCTCGTCGTCCTGATCGCGGTGGCCACCGGCGCCGTCCTGATCAGCGGCCGGATCGCGCGCTCGAACGCGCTCGCCGAGGCCGAGCGCATCGCGGTCCGCCTGGGTGAGTTCGTCATCGCCCCCCTGGCCCGTGACGCGCTGGCCGGGGACCCCGACGCCTACGAGGACCTCGACCGCGACCTCCAGAACCGGCTCACCGACGGGTCGCTGGTCTCGGTGGTCGTCTGGCGGGCCGACGGCAGCGTCTACTTCGCGACGATCGACGAGCTGATCGGGCGGCAGTTCGGGGTCAGCGACGATCTCCGCGAGGCCCTGGCCGGCGAGGTCGTGGCCCACGTCGACGAGGAGCCCGAGACGGCCTACGGCGACGTCGACGGGCCGCTGCTGGAGATCTACGTGCCCGTCGACGCCGGGGCCGAGCCGCTGGTCGTCGAGGCCTACTTCGCCACGGACTCCATCGACCGGCAGGCCTCCCTGCTGCGTGGCGAGATCATCCCGCTGGCGGTGGGGTCCCTCGTCGTCCTGCAGCTCATCCAGCTGCCGATCGCCGCGTCGATGGTCCGGCGGGCGCGCCGGGCCGAGACCCAGCGGGTCGCCTCCATGGCGCGGTCCCTCGCCGCCTCCGAGCGCGAGCGGAGGGCCATCGCCGGTGACGTCCACGACGGACCGGTCCAGGACCTGGCGGGGGTGAGCTACGCGCTGTCCGCGCTGCGGTCGTCGGTCCCCGAGGAGCGCCGGGCGACCGTCGACCGGCTGACCGCCACGGTGCGCCACGCCGTGGCGTCGCTGCGCCGGCTGATGGTCGACATCTACCCGCCCGACCTCAGCGGCCCCGGGCTCGCCACCGCCCTCGACGACCTCGCCCAGCGGCTGCGCGAGTCCGGCACCGAGGTCACCGTCAGCGTCGACCCGGTACCGGAGCTGCCGCCCGAGTACGTGGCGGTGCTGTACCGGACCGCCAAGGAGGCGCTGGCCAACGTGGCGCGCCACGCCGGGGCCGGCCGCGCCTGGGTGACGCTGACCCGGACCGGGACCGGGGAGGGGCAGACGGTGCTGCTCACCGTCGCCGACGACGGCGTCGGCGTGGACGCCGAGGCCGCCGAGGCGGCGAGCCGCAACGGGCACCTCGGCCTGCGGCTGCTCCGCGAGCGGCTGCTGGCCGTCGACGGCGACCTCGGCGTGGAGCCCGGCGCCGACGGCGGCACGGTGCTCACCGCGGTGCTCCCCGTGCCGGCGTCCGGCGCGCCGGAGGGCCGGCCCTCCCGGTCGCGGGGGGCGTCCTCGCCCTCGGCGCGGCCGGATCCCGGATCGCCGGCCGGGTCGGGCTCGGGCTCACCGGAGGCCGGGGGAACGCCGCCGTGACGATCCCGCAGGTGCGCCGGCGCGGCCGGCACGCCGCTCCCCGGCGTCGCCGCGCCTCCTCCGTCGCGGTCGGGCTGGTCGTCGTCCTCGCGCTGCTCACGGGGGCGTCGCTCGCCGGCCTCCTGCCCCTGCAGCTGATGCGCGTGGACTCCGGCAGCATGCGCCCCACCCTGTCGGCCGGCGACCTGGTCCTGGTCCGGCACGGCGTGGACGGGCTGCGCCGCATGGACGTCGTGGCTGCCGAGCACCCGCTCACCGGCGCCCCCCTGGTCAAGCGCGCGGTGGGGCTGCCCGGCGACACGGTGGGGCTGGAGGACGGCGTCCTGGTGGTGAACGGCGAGCGGCGCTGCGAGGCGGGTATCGACCCCGATCTCCTCGACGGCGTCTTCTTCGGTCCGGTCACGGTGCCCGACGGTTCGGTCTTCCTGCTCGGTGACGCCCGGGGGGACTCGGTGGACTCGCGCGCCTTCGGGCCGGTGCCCCTCGACGCCGTCCTGGGGGTCGTCGAGGTCCGGGTCTGGCCCGCTCCCGGCGGCCTGCCCGCACAGGGCTGCTGACCGGCTGCCGACCTGCCGCGCGGATCCCGGCGCGCTCAGAGCGCGAAGGGGCAGTCCGCGCCGGCGTGCGCGAGCGAGCGCACGCACCGCACGAGCAGTTCGGGGTCGGCGTCCTTGGGGACCAGGGCGTGCGCGCCCGCGGTCCGGGCGCGCTCCACCGCAGCGGCGCCCTCCGCGGTCAGCACCACCACCACGACGTCGGGACGGGTCGCCCGGAGGACCCGCGTGGCCTGCTCACCGTCGACCACCGGCATCGACAGGTCCATCAGCACCACGTCCGGCCGCAGGCGGTCGACCGCCGACGGAACCTCGGACCCGTCGCCGCACTCCCCGACGACGTCGATGCCGTCCTGGGCGGCGAGGAAGTCGGTGAGCATCTCGCGGAACGACGCGTGGTCGTCGACCACGAGCACCCGGATCGGTTCGGAGGACAGCGGCCCGGCGTCGGCGGACACGCAGGCGACGAGGGTCACCGTGCCGCCGCCCGCCGGGCCGCGCACGCGCGCCCGCGGGGTCGCGTCGCGGTGCCGGGCACCGCACGCCTCCGCTCCGCAGGCACCGCGCCACCTCCCTGCCGGTGACGCACCCGCCGGCCCCCCGTGCGGAGCGGGTGCACGTCCCGCGAGCGGGGACGCAGCTCCCATGGTGCCGACCGGGCTGCGCCGGCGCCCACCCAGGCCGGGGGGATGGCCGACCCCCTCGCCGGGGAGGGCGCGCCGGTCCGGCGGGAGACCACCGGCGCTCACGCCCCCACGTCGAAGGTCGACGACAGGCCCGACACCGACAGCACCCTGGCGAAACGGGGGGTCGAGCCCTGGACGAGCGGGCGCTGGCCACGCCGGGCCCGGCTCCGCGCCCAGCGGACGAGCATCGTCAGTCCCGTGGAGTCGATGTAGCCCAGCCGGCTGACGTCGATCGCGGTGACGTCCCCGCTCTCCAGGAGGCCGGCCCCCCCGGCCGCGCCGATGAGCGCGGCGTCGACGTCACCGACCAGATGTGCCACGCAGCGACCACCCTCGGTGACGACGGTGATCGAGCCGACCGGGTCCTCGTCCTCGCCGGTGCCCAGGTCGCCGAACACGCGGACCACTGTGCCCAGTCACCCGCGTCGGGACAACCCGGTGTCGGTGCCCGGGACGAGGATGGGTGTGTGACTGCGTTCTTCCTCCCGCGTGCGGCCGACGACGAGCAGGCCGAGCGGCTGTACGAGGCCCTGGCGGAGTTCGCCGGCTGCGAGCCGGCCCCGCCGGGGCAGCGCGTCCGCTGCATCCGGTTCGTGCAGGACGGCGTCCGGTGGACGGCGGAGGTCGGCGAGGAGCTGCGCGGCGAGCGCACCACCGCGACGCTGCGGCGCGGCGAGCTCGTCGAGCGGACCGAGGTGCTGGCGTCGGCCACGCGCGTCCTGGCCGTCTACCCCGGGGAGCCGCACGTCGTCGTGACCGACGCCCAGCCGATCACCGGGGCGCCCTCGGAGTGGGCGAACCCGTTCTCCGCCCGGCCCGAGGAGGTCGAGCTCTTCGCCGCCGGCTGACCCCCCCATAGTTCACGCCCCGGCCCACCCCAGATTGGGGCTCCCCGGGTAGACCGGTGTCGGTCAGGCTCTGGAGGACCGATCGGCAGAGCATGGGGGGATCCGCGATGGGCACCAGGGGGGACCGCGCGGCACCGCTCCTCGGAGGCGGCGCCCTGGCGCTGGGGCTGGCAGCGGCGCTCGCCGCGCTGGGCAGCACCGCCACGCCGGCCGCCCCTGCCGGGCTCACCTCCTCCGCCGCGGCGGCCCGGCTGGCGTCCGACGTCACCGGCCCGGATCCCGGCACGGGCCCGGTCATCCGCGGCGGTCCGCTGCTGGTCCCGACGATCGGCGTCCTGGCCGGGCTGGACGCGCCGCTCGGCGCCCCGGCGTCACCCCTGTCCCTCTTCGCGCCCGGCCCGGGGACGACGACGCAGCTCCCGTCGTCGCCGCTCGACGCTGGCCCCGTTCTGGGCCTGCCCATCGACCCCAGCCCGATTCCGGGCCTGCCCATCGACCCCAGCCCGATTCCGGGCCTGCCCATCGACCCCAGTCCCGTTCCGGGCCTGCCCGTCGACCCCACCCTGGCCCCCGCGCCGCCGCCGGGGCCGCCGGGGATGCCGGCACCGTCCCCGGCGGCCGCGCCCACGGCGAGCCCCGGGACGAGCGCCCCGGCGGAACCGGGGGCCCCGACGCCCACGACGGCACCGCCGGCCAGCACAACGCCCACCCCGCCACCGTCGACGCCCAGCCCGACCCCGACGCCCAGCCCGACCCCCACCCCGGTCCCGACGGCCGCGCCGACCTCGGCGGCCCCGCCGAGCCCGACGCCCACCCCGAGCCCGACGCCCACGCCGACCTCGGCGGTCCCGCCGCCACCGATGACGTCCGCCCCGCCGCCGGCGCCCGAGCCGACCCCCGCCCCGGTGACCACCGCTCCGGAGCCCACGACGTGCGTTCCCCCGCCCGCGCCGCTCCCCTCCGAGCCACCCGCGGAGGAGCCGGTCTGCGACGGCACGACCGACCCGGACCAGGTCACGGCACCGACGCTCCCGCCCGCCACCGAGCCCGCCGGCTGAGCCGCAGCACGGGCCCGTCGGGCGTGCGCGCCGTCCCCGCACGAGGATGAGGCGTGCCCATCGACGTCTCCACCGCTCACGCCGCGCCGCCCGATCTCGTGCACGCCGTCCTCACCGACGAGTCGTTCCTGCGCGCCACCACCGACGCCCTCGGCGCCCGGTTGCAAGAGGCGACCAGCGACGGGGCCACCACGACGGTGCGGATGCTGGCCCCGACGGCGGGCATCCCGGCGGTGTTCGCCCGCTTCGTGGCACGGGAGGTGGCGGTCGTCGACGTCCGCCGGTGGCACCGCGACGGCGACGGCTGGCACTGCGACGTCGACGTCCGCGCGGAGGTGTTCGGCCGTACCGTCACCGTCCTCGGCGAGCGGCGGCTGCACCCCGACGGCGGGGGCACCCGGTCGGCGGTGACCGCCGAGGCGCGGGTCGACGCGCCACTGGTCGGCCGGCAGGCCGAGGGCGCGGTGCGCCAGCTCGTGGAGCTGGTGCTGCGCCGGGAGGCCGAGGCGCTGGACTCCCGGCTCGCCGAGCGGTGAGACGGCACCGGGCCCCGCCGGCGCAACGCCGACGGGGCCCGGTGGTGGAGCGGGGGATCAGATCTCGCCGACGCAGACGACGCGGCCCTCCTCGTCCTCCTGGCCCTCCCAGAAGTGCGTGACCGCGCCCTGGACGTCGCCGCAGTAGTCGCCGTCGCTGGCGAGGTAGTCGTCGTAGGTGATGTCGTCGTCGTCGAAGCCGACGACCCGGGCCACGGCCGAGTCGTCGTCGCAGTCGACGACCTCGGCCCCACCGCCGCCGAAGAAGGCGAACAGGGCCAGGGCGCCGGCCACCAGCACCACGCCGGCGATCACCGGGATCAGCCACTTGGGCGGCCCCGACCTCGCGGGCGGCGCCCCGTACCCGCCGGGCTGCGGCTGGTAGGGGGCGCCCCCCTGCGGCGGGTACGGCGCCCCGGCCTGGGGCTGGTAGGCGCTCGCGCCCTGCTGCGGCGGGTACTGCCCCGGCGGCGGAGGCGGCGTCGAGCCACCCGGCGGCGTCAAGCCACCCGGCGGCGGGGGCGAGTACCCGCCCGGCGGGCCGGCGGGCGGCTGGCCCCAGCCGGGGGCACCGCCCCCGGGCTGCTGATCGGAGCCGTTCGAGCCCGGCGTGGTCATGCGGTTCCTCCCGGTCGGTGGTGCGGCGCACCGTCGGTGCCGACGGCGACCCGGGCGTCCCGCCGCTGCCGGCCGGACGCGTCCTGGGCAGCATCGCAGCACCCCGCGACGACGGACGCCAGCGGCTCCCCGCGTGCCGCGCCGCGCACCGCGGTCCCGGTTCGCTCACGACGGCGCGCCGGATCCCGCGGCCCGGGCGTAGCGTTCCCGGCATGACGGCCGGCGCCGGACCCGCGAACCGCCTGCTGGGCGGCCGCTACGCGCTGACCGAGGTGATCGCGCGGGGCGGGATGGGCGTCGTCTGGCTGGCCTCCGACCGGACGCTGGACCGGCCGGTCGCGGTCAAGGAGGTCACCTACCCCCAGCACGTCACCGAGCACGAGCGCGGGATCCTGCGCGAGCGGACCCTCCGCGAGGCCCGCACCGCCGCCACGCTGGACCACCCGCGGGTCACCACGGTGTTCGACGTGGTCGAGGAGGACGGCCGGCCCTGGCTGGTCATGGAGCACGTGCCCTCGCGCAGCCTCCAGCAGCTCGCCGAGGAGCACGGGCGGCTGCCGTGGCAGGCGGTCGCCCGCATCGGGCTCGACGTCCTCGACGGGCTCGAGGCCGCGCACCGGGCGGGCATCGTGCACCGCGACGTCAAGCCCGGCAACGTGCTGGTCGACGCGGCCGGGCGGGGCTACCTGACCGACTTCGGCATCGCCACGGCCACCGGCGACTCGTCGCTCACCACCACCGGGACGCTCATCGGGTCCCCGTCCTACATGTCGCCCGAACGGGCCCACGGGGAGCGGCCGGGCCCGCCCGCGGACCTGTGGTCCCTCGGCGCGACCCTCTACACGGCGGTGGAGGGACGGCCGGCGTTCGCCAAGGGCGAGCCCATGGCGACCCTCCTGGCGGTGGTGTCCGAGCACCCGCCCCCGATGCCGCACGCCGGGCCGCTGGAGCCGGTGCTGCGCGGTCTGCTCGAGAAGGACCCGGCCGACCGGACGACGGCGGCGCGGGCGCGGGCGCAGCTGCAGGCCGCCCTGGCGGGGGCCGCGACCGCGGCGGCCTGGCCACCCCCGGCGCCGCCGGTCCGCCCGCCCGCACCGTCCTCGCCCGGCGCCGCGACCGACGCCGCCGCGGCGGCCCGGGGCGACCGGGTCGAGCGCATCGGCGCCGAGGAGTTCAAGGCGCTGGCGGCGAGCTCGGCGGCGCTCCTCGGCACCGTGGCCCGCGGCGTGGCCCGCGACGCCGCCGACCAGGCCCGCCACCTCGCCGACCGGCGCCGCGCCCGGCGTGCCGACCGCACGCCCCCACCACCCCCGGCGCCGCCGCCACGCCGTCCTCCTGCCGCCCGCGGGCGCCGGTTCCGGTTCCGGCGGCGCTGGGTGGTCGTCCCCGTCGTCGTCCTCGTGCTGGCACTCGTGGCGCTGACCGTCGCGGTCATCGCGCTGGTCGCCTTCGCGGCCGACCTGTTCTGAGCTCGGGCCCGGTCCGGGACGGCGCCGGAGCACGATCACCCTCGGCGGATGACCCGGCAGCGGCGGCCTCCCGGCACGGTCGACCCATGACGAGGCGAGCACGAGCAGGGCGGACGGGGACCGGTCGGGCCGTCACGGTCGGATCGGCGTGGTGACCGCGACCGCCACCCGGGAGGCCCAGGAGGTCGTCCCGGGGTCCGCGACCGGGTTCCCCACCCCGCAGGAGCGGCGGGCCGCGGGCAAGGCCCGCCGCCGGCAGACTCCGCTGGAGTCGCACGCCGTCGTCGTCCGCGATCCCACGTCGACCGATCCCCTGCGCCTGCTCGAGGAGCAGGGCGCCACCCGCGTGGCGGAGCTGGCACCGATCCGCTGGGGCCGGATGCTGCAGTCGCCCTTCGCCTACTACCGCGGGGCGGCCCGCGTCATGGCCGCCGACCTCGCCGGGGCGCCCCGCTCGGGCCTGTCCGTGCAGATGTGCGGGGACGCGCACCTGGTGAACTTCGGGCTGTACGGCTCGCCGGAACGGCGGCTGGTGTTCGACACCAACGACTTCGACGAGACGCTGCCCGGGCCCTTCGAGCACGACGTGAAGCGGCTGGTGGCCAGCCTCGAGGTGGCCGGCCGGGACCTGGGGCTGACGCGCAAGCAGCGGCGCGCGGTGACGCTGGCCGCCGGCGAGCGGTACCGCACCGCCATGGCGGCGTTCGCGGCCCAGCGCGACATCGAGGTCTGGTACTCGCGCGTCGAGGCCGAGGACCTGTACGCCCGGCTGGGGCCGCAGTTGCGACCCGGGCAGCGCCGTCGGCTGTCGCAGGCCTTCGAGAAGGCCCGCACGCGGGACACGTTGCAGGCGTTCGGGAAGCTGACCGAGATCGTCGACGGTCGGGTGCGGCTGCGGGCCGAGCCGCCGTTGCTGGTGCCGCTGCGCGACCTGCTCCCGCAGACCGAGGAGGCCGACCTGCGGGCGGCGTTCGGGGACCTCCTCGGCCGGTACCGGGCCACGCTGCAGGACGACCGCCGGGTCCTGCTCGAGCGCTACCGGTTCGTCGACATGGCCCGCAAGGTCGTCGGGGTCGGCAGCGTGGGCACCCGGTGCTGGGTGGTGCTGCTGGCCGGCCGCGACGCGGACGACCCCCTGCTGCTGCAGGTGAAGGAGGCCGGACCCTCGGTGCACGAGGAGTTGGTGGGCCCGGGCCCGCACGACAACCAGGGCGAGCGGGTGGTCGCCGGTCAGCGGCTCATGCAGCAGGCCAGCGACATCTTCCTGGGCTGGCTGCGCAGTGCCGGGATCGACGGGGTGAAACGCGACTTCTACCTGCGTCAGCTGCGCGACTGGAAGGGCGGGGTCGCCGTCGAGGAGCTGCGACCGGAAGGGCTGGAGATCTACGGCCAGCTCTGCGCGTGGTGCCTGGCGCGGGCCCACGCCCGCTCCGGTGACCGGATCGCCATCGCCGGCTACCTGGGCTCCTCGCCGAGGTTCGCCGAGGCGCTCGCCGGGTTCGCCGCGACCTACGCCGACCTCACCGAGGGCGACCACCGGCAGCTGGCCGAGGCCGCGGTCAGCGGGCGGGTCCCGACCGCCGAGGGATGAGTCCGGCCGATCGCCCTCCGTCCCGCCGATCTGCTCGGGGCTCACCCGGTGCGGATGAGGGGCCCGCCGGGGCGGGGACCCGATGCTCGAGGCCTGCGACCGGCAGGACCGAGCGACCCGGGGAGGTCCGGATGACGATCGGGATGCCTGCCTCGCTGCCGGTCCTGCGCCGGGGACGGCATCGCCGTCCCGAGCAGGGCGCGTGCTTCATGGAGTACACGTCGCTGCTGGCGGGTGAGGTCTTCGGCGACCGGCCCGGCTGCGTCGACGCCGGCCTGGCCGCCGTCCTCCGTGGCGCCAACGACGACCTGCCCGACGCGCAGCGCCGGCGGCTGCTCCCGCTGCTGGGCCGGTCCATCGGCCTGGCGGTCCTCCCCCCACCGCGGGCCCCGGGACGGCGTGCTCCGCGCCGTGCCCGGCACGGGAGCCGGCGGGAGGTCGCGCGGTACCGCGCGCAGGTGGCCGCCCTGCGCGAGTCGGTCGCCGAGCGGTTCCTGAGCGCGCTGGGATCCTCCCCCGAGGAGGCGGAGCGACGCTGGCCCGGCTGCGGCCGCGAGGTCCCCTGGCTGTTCTGGAGCGGGTTGAGCCGGCCCGCGCCACCCCGGAGCGCCGAGGAGCGGGCCGACCGGATCGTCGAACGGCTGGTGCTGCTGAACGGCTGGTGCTGCTGCACGAGGGCTACGAGCGGGCCCTGCAGGAGCTGGGTCTCCCCCGGGTCCCGGGCGGGCGGGGAGCGATCTCACCCGCAGCGGATGAGGAGGACCCGGGGGCGCTGCACGACGCTCACGGCCTCGACGGGGCGGAGGACGGCACGGGCGGCAGGGGTCGCGGTGCTCCTCTGCGGCGGGAGGTGCCGATGCCATGACCGGACCGGATCGCGATCGGAGCGTGCCGGACGGGCTGCCGGTGCTGGGGCGTGGCCAGCACCGGGACCCTGCGCGGGGTGCGTGCTTCATGGAGTACACGTCCCTGCTCGCGGGTGAGCCCTTCGGGGACCGGCCGCGCTGCGTCGACGACGAGCTCGGCGACGTCCTGCGCGCCGCGAACGACCGGATGACCGATGCCGAGCGCCCGTTGCTGGTCCCCCTGCTCGGCCGGGCCATCGGCCTGGCCGTCCCGGCCCCTCCCCCGGGGCCGCGGGGCCTGCGCCGCGGCGCGCTCCGGCACCGCCGCGAGGTGCTGGCCCCCCACCGGGAGGCGGTCGCCCGGCTGCGGCGTGCGGCGGCGCGGCGGTACTCCGCCGCCATCGGACCCTCGTCGGTGACCAGGCGGGCCTTCTCCGGCCGCGCCGGTGAGCTCGCGGAGGTCTTCTGGGACACCCTGCCCGAACCGGTTCCGCCGACGACGCCGTCGGCCTGCGCCGAACGCCTCGTCGAGCGCCTGCGGCTGCTGCACGAGGCCTACGAGGGGGCGATGGCCGACACCGGGGTCCCCCGTCCGGTGCCGCCGTCCCCCTCTCCGGCGCCGCCGGTCGTTCCGGTGCCGCGCCGTCCCCTGCCGTGAGGACGGGCCGGGACGCCGCCCCGCGGTGACCACCGGCCCCCGGGCCGCGGGAGTGCCGGCCGCCGTCCGGACAGGTGGGCGTCACCCCGCGCGGGTGATGCGGGAGGCCGGCGCTCCCGCTGTGCTCCGGGTCCACCGCCGCTGCACCGGAGGACCGCGTGACGCCCACGACCGCCCGGGACGACCCGGACCACCTGCGGTCGGCGGGCGGACCGGTCGCGGCGCCGGCCAACCGGCAGGCGGAGGGACGAGCGCTGGTCCGTCGGGCGCGCCGGCTCGCCGCGCGCCTGCTGGACCGGTCGCCGGACCGGTGGCGGCACGTGCAGGCGGTGGCGCGGCGCGCGGAAGCAGCGGCGGCGGCCGTTCCGCCGGGCGACCGCGCCCTGGTGGTCGCCGCGGCCTGGCTGCACGACATCGGCTACGCCCCGGAGCTGCGGCGCACCGGCTTCCACCCGCTGGACGGCGCCCTGTACCTGCGCGAGCGGGGCTGGCCGCCGGTCGTGGTCGGGCTGGTGGCCCACCACTCCGGAGCCCGCCTCGTCGCCGGGACCCGGGGGCTGGCCGACCGCCTGGCCGCTCTCGGGTACGACGACTGCGCCAGTGGCCCGCTGGCCGACGCGCTCACCTACGCCGACCAGACCACCGGGCCGGACGGCCGGGCCGTGGACGTCGACGAGCGGCTGGCCGACGCGGTGCGCCGGCACGGCTCCGGCAGCCCCACCGGGCGCATTCACGCCGACCGCGCGCCGGTCGTCCGCGCCGCGGTGCGGCGGACCGAGCACCGGCTGCACCTCGCCGCCACCGCCCCGACCGCTCCGGCTGCACCGGCAGGGGTGGGGAGCCCGGAGGTGGGTAGTCCGGCGCGGTGAACAGCCGCGACGTCCTCACCTACGCCTTCTCCCAGGTCCGGGAGACGCTGCAGCGCAGCCTCGACGGCCTGACCGCCGAGCAGCTGGATGCGCGGGTCGGCGGGAACGCCAACCCGATCGGCTGGCTGGCCTGGCACCTGCTCCGCGTCCAGGACGACCACGTGGCCGGCGTGGCCGGCAGCGAGCAGGTGTACACCTCACGGGGCTTCGCCCGCCGCTTCGACCTCCCGGTGGACGACGCCGCGATCGGCTACGGCATGTCCGCCGACGAGGTGGCCGCCGTCCGGATCGGCGATCCCGCCCTCCTCGTCGAGTACTCCGCCGCTGTCCACGACCGCACCGCGGAGGTCCTCGCCGGACTGTCCGACGGCGACCTCGACCGTGTCGTCGACACCCGCTGGGACCCGCCGGTCACCCTCGGCGTGCGGCTGGTCAGCGTGCTCTCCGACGACCTGCAGCACCTGGGGCAGATCGGCTACGTCCGCGGCCTGCTGGGCGCCTGAGCTGCGGCCCGACCCGCGCGGCCCTAGCGTCGGCGCCGTGGCCAGCCCCGACTTCTACGCCCTGGAGGAGCTCCTCGAGCCCGGGGAGGTGGAGATCCGCGACCGGGTCCGCGCCTTCGGCGAGCGGGAGGTCATGCCGATCGTCAACGACTACTGGGAGCGGGCCGAGTTCCCGTTCCCGCTCGTGCCGCGGCTGGCCGAGCTGGGCATCGCCGGCGGCACCATCTCCGGCTACGGCTGCCCGGGCATGAGCGCGGTCTCCGCCGGGCTGGTCGCCGCCGAGCTGGCCCGTGCCGACGGCAGCATCGGCACCTTCAACGGCGTGCACAGCTTCCTGGCGATGCAGTCGATCGCGATGCTCGGTTCGGAGGAGCAGCGGCAACGGTGGCTGCCCCAGATGGCCCGCATGGAGAAGATCGGCGCCTTCGGGCTGACCGAGCCCAGGCACGGGTCGGACGCCGTCGCCCTGGAGACCTCCGCCCGCCGGAACGGCGACGTGTTCGTCCTCGACGGGCAGAAGAAGTGGATCGGCAACGGGTCGATCGCCGACCTCGTGCTGATCTGGGCCCGCGACGAGGACGGCGACGTCGGCGGCTACGTCGTCGAGAAGGGCACGCCCGGCTTCGACACGACGGTCATGACCGGCAAGACCGCGCTGCGGGCGGTGTGGCAGGCCGAGATCACGCTGCGCGGCGTCCGGGTGCCGGCCGAGAACAAGCTGGTCGGGTGCCGTTCCTTCGCCGACGTCTCGCAGGTGCTGGACCGCACCCGCTACACCGTCGCCTGGCGGGCGCTGGGGCTCGCGACGGCGTCCTACGAGCTGGCCCTCGCGCACGCGCAGCTGCGGGAGCAGTTCGGCCAGCCGATCGCCGGCTACCAGCTGGTGCAGGACAAGCTCGCCCGCATGCTGGCCGAGATCACCTCGATGCAGCTCATGTGCTGGCGGTTGTCGAAGCTCGCCGACTCCGGCCGGATGACCGCGGCGATGGCGTCGCTGGCGAAGATGAACCACGCGGCCAAGGCCCGGGCGATCGTCGCGGACGCGCGCGACATCCTGGGTGGCGACGGGATCCTGCTCGAGCACCACGTCGCCCGCCACCACGCCGACATGGAGGCCGTCTTCACCTTCGAGGGCACCGACTCGGTGCAGGCGCTCATCGTCGGCCGGGAGATCACCGGCCGGTCGGCCATCAGCGGCCGGCGCTCCGACCGCTGACCCGGCGCCCCGGGCGACGCGACGCGGGAGACCTCGCTCAGACGGCGCGCAGCAGGCGGGCGGGCACCGGGGCCGCCCCTGCCGGGGAGGCGGGAGCCGGGGACGCGGGGGCCGGGAGCAGCGGCGGCGCGGTGCTCAGCCGGACGCACTCGGCGCACGCCGTGCGGCCGGTGCCCATGCGCTCCCAGCGCTGCGAGCCCCAGATCTGCACGACGGCGCCGCACAACGCCAGGTCGACCACGCCGTCGAGGTCGCGCGCCGGGCGGTCGGCCACGACGGCGTGCCAGGGGGTCTGCTCCGAGGTGCCGTGCCAGGACCGGCGGTCAGGACGCGCGAAACCGACCGCGAAGGACTCCACGCCGCCCTGGTATCCCGGGCGACCGGAGGTCAAACGCGGCCGCGGCACCCGGTCGTGCACCACCGTCCGCGAGGTGTGCCGGTGCGGCCCCGGGGGAACTCCCGGGGCCCGAGCCCAGGGGGAACCGAACGCCCGAGGGAGCTCCCATGACCACCGCACCCGAGCGCGACGTCGTCGACCTGCTCAGCGCCGACCACCGCGAGTTCGACCGCCTGTTCCGCGAGCTCGAGGACCTGGCCGGTCGCTCCGGGGACGAGGACCTGCGCCGCAAGCGGGAGCTCGTGGACGAGGTGACCATCGGCATCGTCAAGCACTCCGTCGCCGAGGAGACCCAGGTGTACCCCCTCGTCGAGGACGAGCTCGACCGGGAGGAGGCCGAGCGGTCCAAGCACGAGCACGGCGAGGCCGAGGAGACGATGAAGCGGCTCGAGCGGATGGACCCCGGTGACGCCGGCTTCGACGCCGAGGTCGCCACCCTCGCCCGGGAGATCCGGGAGCACGTGGCCCACGAGGAGGGCCGCATGTTCGCCGAGCTGCGGCAGTCCCTCCCGGCGGACCGGCTCGTCGCCCTGGCCCACGACGTCGAGCGGGTCAAGGCCAACGCCCCCACCCGGCCCCACCCCATGACCCCCAACGAGGCCGGCGTGCGCACGGCGCTGGGCCCCGTCGCCGGCCTGCTGGACCAGCTCCGCGACGCGGTGACCGGCCGCGGCAAGCGGTCCGGCTAGGGGTCGAGCTGAGGCGGTCCGGCCGGGCCGACGGCGCCCCCGCCGCCGGCGCCCCGCCGCCGTCAGCGCCGGCGGGCCCGGAGGACGGCGTCGGCCATCGGCAGGTCCTCCCCCTCGTGCGAGCGGCCCAGCCGCGACCGCGCCCCGGCGACCAGCACGTCGAACTCCCCCGCCGGCAGCGCCGCGGCGAGCTGCTCGCCGGTCGCGAACAGGTCCGGGTCCTGGCCGTGCCGCACCGTGTGCAGGTCGCTGGGGTCGTGCTGGGCGACCAGCAGCGTGCCGCCGGGGGTGACGGCCGCGGCCAGCCGGGCCACCACCGCGTCGCGCACCCCGCCCGGGACGTGCAGGAAGGACGACGTCACCAGGTCGAAGGCACCCCGGGGCGGCACCCAGGCGGTGACGTCGGCGCGCTGCCACGCCGTCCGGTCGGCGACGCCCCGCTCGGCCGCCGCGGCGGCCGCCCGGTCCAGGGCGGTGCGGGACAGGTCGACGCCGGTCACCTGCCAGCCCTGCTCGGCCAGCCAGATCGCGTCACCGCCGGTGCCGCAGCCGACGTCGAGCGCGGTGCCCGGCGGCAGGCCGGTCGTCTCGGCGACCAGCACGTCGTTGGGCCGGCCGCTCCAGTGCGCGTCCCCGGAGGCGTAGCGCTCCTCCCACCACGCCTCGTCGTAGAGGGTCACGCCGCACCCGCCGCACCCGCCGCGGCCCGGGCGGCGACCGCGGCGCGGGTCTCCTCCACCACGAGGTCCATGTTGATCTGCCCCGCGGCGGCCAGTCCCTGGGCCGCGGCCACGACCACCTGCGCGCGGACGTCGCCGGCGTTGCCCGCGACCCACACGCCCGGGACCGGACTGGCTCCGTCGGCACCGGTGGGCAGCACCTCGCCGAACACGACGCCGTTCATCCCCACCTCCTCCGGGACGAGCCCGAGGTCGGCGAGCAGGTGCCCGGGTGCCCGCACCCGGGTCTGGGCGACCAGCGCCCGCCGCGGGACGACGGCGCCACCGGCCAGCCGGACGCCGCTGAGCCGGCCGTCCTCGGTCTCCAGGCCGACCACCTCGCCGGAGACCACCTCGATGCCGCGGGCGGCGAGCTGCTCCTCCTGCTCGGGTGTCGGTTCCGGGCCGGTGTGCAGGAAGAGCGTCACGTCGTCGGTCCACTGCCGCCACAGCAGCGCCGCGTGCGTGCTCATGGCGCTGGAGGACAGGATGCCGACGGGCTGGTCGCGCACCTCCCACCCGTGGCAGTAGGGGCAGTGCAGGACGTCGGTGCCCCACAGCTGCGCCAGCCCCGGGACGTCGGGCAGCTCGTCGCTCGCACCGGTGGCCACCAGCAGCCGGCGGGCGCCGACGGTGCCGCCGTCGGCCAGCGAGACCTCGAAACCGCCGTCCACCCGGACCGCGCCGGTGACCCAGCCGTCGCGCACCTGCCCGCCGTACCCGACGACCTCCGCCCGCCCGGCGGCGGTCAGCTCGGCGGGCGGCGCGCCGTCCCGGGTCAGGAAGTTGTGGACGCCCGCGGCGGGCGCGTTGCGCGGCGTCCCCCCGTCCACCACCAGCACGCTGCGGCGGGCGCGGGCGAGGGCCAGCGCCCCCGACAGGCCCGCCGCTCCGCCACCGATCACCAGGACGTCGACTCGTTCGCTCATGCCGACGAGAGTGCGCGCCCCCTGGCCGTCTTGACAAACTTCCTTGCCATAACGGCAAACTGTCCCCGTGACCGACGACGACGTCCTGGCGGCGGTGGGACCACGGCTGCGCGAGCTGCGGACCAGGCGCGACGTGACGCTGACCCAGCTGTCGGAGACCACCGGCATCTCCGTGAGCACGCTGTCCCGGCTGGAGTCCGGGCAGCGCCGGCCCACGCTGGAGCTGCTCCTGCCCCTGGCCCGGGCGCACTCGGTGGCGATCGACGAGCTGGTCGGCGCGCCGTCCACCCCGGACCCGCGGGTCGTCGCCCGGCCGTTCGAGAAGGGCGGCCACCTGTTCTGGCCGCTGACCCGGCGCCCGGGCGGGGTGCAGGCCTACAAGCAGGTCATCCCGCCGCGGACGCCCTCGGGCGAGCCGGAGCAGAAGACGCACGAGGGCCACGAGTGGATGTACGTGCTGTCGGGGCAGGTCCGCCTGCTGCTCGGCGAGCACGACCTGCTGCTCCGGGCCGGCGAGGTGGCCGAGTTCGACACCCGCACGCCGCACTGGGTCGGCAACCCCGGCGACGTCCCCGCCGAGATCCTCAACCTCTACGGCCCCCAGGGCGAGCGGATCCACGTGCGCGCCCAGCCGGCTCGGGGTAGCGGGCGGGGATGAGCGGGAAGACGGCGGAGGACTACGCCGAGGACTACACCGACCCGGAGCTGCGCGCCCGGCTCAAGGAGGAGATCAGGGCCGGGGACCGCGGCGGCCGCGCCGGCCAGTGGAGCGCGCGCAAGAGCCAGCTGCTCGCGCACGAGTACGAGGCGGCCGGCGGCGGCTACCGGCACGAGGGCGAGCGGACGCAGTCGCAGCGGCAGCTCCAGCAGTGGTCGGACGAGGACTGGCGCACCGCCGACGGCGGTGCGGACGCGCGGGACGGCGACAGCACCCGCCGCTACCTGCCCGACGCCGCCTGGCAGCTGCTCACCGAGGCCGAGCGACGGGCCACCGACCGCGCCAAGCAGTACGGCGACGGCCAGCACGTGCCGAACACCGACGCCGCCCGCGAGGCGCGCGCGGCCGCAGAGCTGCTCGACCTGACCGCCCGCGAGGCCAGGAAGCGGATCACCGGAATGGACGCCGGGACCCTCGAACGCGCCGAGCGGGCCGAGCGCGACCTGGGCAGGGCGCGGAAGACCGTCCTCGAGGCGATCGAGCGGCGCCGGTCGCCCTGACCGGTCACACCATCCGGCGGGTCTGACGGGCACGCGTGAGCAGCGTCCCGTCGGCCGCGTGCAGTTCGGCGTCGTCGACGCAGTACTCGTCGTCGGCCCAGCTGGTCCGCTGGTCGATGCGCACCCAGGCTCCCGGCTCCGGCGCCGGGCCCGCCAGGTGGGCGGTCAGCTCGACGGTCGGCAGCGGGCGCGGCGCCGTCCACACGGCGAACAGGGACGGCGGCAGCGCGTCGACCAGGACGCCGAGCGCGGTGAACGGGGTCGAGGCGCCCAGGACCCGCACCCACGCGACGAGGCGGGCCTCGCTCCCCCCGCCCAGCGGGCGCCCACGACCCAGGGCGCGGATCTCCAGGTGGTCGGCGACCGGCACGAGCTCTCGCGGCAGGGCGAAAGGCGCGCCGTCGGCCGGCTCGCCCACCGCCTCGCGCGGCCCCGCCGCCTGCGGCGCGGCCGAGGTGAGGACCTGGGCGACCGCGGCGGTGCGCCCGCCCTGCGCCAGCGTCGTCCGCACGCTGCCGGTACGCCCCGACCGGTCCGGCGCAGCAGTGACGTGCACGGGGACGCCGGGGGCGACTGGCCGCAGCAGGTGGGCGGTGACCGAGCGGGGAGCCGCACCGGCCGCGTCGAGCAGCTCCCCCACCAGCAACCCGCCCTGGACACCGGCGAAGGAGCACCAGTCTGCGCCGAAGGTCAGCGGTCCGGAGCTGCGTGCGGCCACGGCGGCGGAGGCGGTGCGGGAGGCGGGGTCCACGACGGCGGCTCCATCAGTTCGAGTTCCCAACGTGAGCCGCCGACCCCAGTCGAGTCGGTCCGAATGTCAAACCGCTCCCCCTGTCGTACCGTCCCCGGCGGAGGTGCACCCATGAGCCCGACCCTCGACCGGGACGTCGTCGCCGCCCGCATCGCGGGCTTCCCCCGCCGCGCCGCGGACCGGCCCGACCTCAAGCACGCCGCCGTCGCGGTCTGCGTCCTGGAGGACGACGGCACCCCCACCCTGCTGATCACCCGACGGGCCGCGCGGATGCGCAACCACGCCGGCCAGTGGGCACTGCCGGGCGGCCGGCTGGACACCGGCGAGACGCCGGTCGAGGGCGCGCTGCGCGAGCTCGACGAGGAGGTCGGCCTGGCGCTGCCGCCGTCGGCGGTGCTCGGCCTGCTCGACGACTACGTGACGCGCTCGGGGTACGTGATGACACCGGTGGTCTGCTGGGCCGGCGCGGTCGGCGAGCTCACGCCGCACGAGGCCGAGGTGGCGAGCATCCACCGGGTGCCGGTGGCCGCCCTGGACGTTGAGCCGCGGCTGATCCGCATTCCCGAGTCCGACCAGCCGGTCATCCAGCTACCGCTCGGGGGCGGCTACGTGCACGCGCCGACCGCGGCCGTCGTCCACCAGTTCTGCCAGGTCGCCTGCCGCGGGCTGCACACCCGGGTGGCCCACCTCGAGCAGCCGGTCTTCGCCTGGCGCTGAGGAGGGGCCCCGCTGCCCCCGCGTTCGACGCGGGCCCGTGCAGCGGGGCCGCCCGTAGTAACGACCTGAGCGGGTTGGAGATTCAGGACATCCCCCTGGTGGGGTGAACGGGCTTGGTGTCCCAACCCGACCAGGAGGATGTCGTGTCGAAC
>NZ_JBJNRJ010000074.1:0-19991 GCF_046233715.1 Trujillonella humicola
CCGCCGAAGAAGCCCTCGACTGCGCCTGCGGCCTCTACCTCAACGACCCCACCGCCTGGATCTCAGACCCCCGATGTTTCAACGACGGGGACCACTAGCTCGCGGCGGGGCCCTGCGAGGGGGCCAGGACGGCGGCGTCCCGCACGGCGGGCGCCGCCGTCGGCGTCCCGGCCCGGGCAGCGCCCTGTGGACGACGGCGGACCGGACCGGCCGGCGGTGTCAGGCTGCCGCGCGTGTCCGACGCCGCCCACCCGCTGCTCCCCCCGACCACCCCGTTGCTGCGCCGGACCGCCGACGCCGTCCAGGTGGGCGGGGTGGACACCGGTGAGGGGCTCCTCGTCCAGCCGGGAGCCGCGGAGCTGACCGCTCTGCTGCGCGGGCTCGACGGCCGCCGGCCGCAGCGGCTCGTGCTGGCCGACGCGGCCGAGGCGGGCTTCGACCCGGCCGCCGTCGGCGGGCTCCTCGACGGGCTGCGGGCGACCGGCCTGCTCGTGGACCTGGACCCCGCCGATCTCCTGGCCGCCGACGCCGGCCCCGCCGCCGCCGCGCGCACCGCCGCCGAGCTGCCGGCGGTGCGGTCGCCCTCGGCCGGCCGGGCGCGGTGGGCGGCCCGCCGTCGCGCGTCCGTCGTCGTCGAGGGCGCCACGCGGGTCGGGGTGCCGCTGGCCGCGGTCCTGGCCGCCAGCGGCGTGGGGCGCGTCGGGGTCCGCGACCGCGGCGTGGCCACCGCCGCGGACGCCGTCGTCGGCGGCCTGACCGCCGCCGACGAAGGACGGCCACGGGCGCTGGCCGCCGCCGACGCCGTCCGCCGGGCCAGCCCGCTGGCCGACGTCCGTCCGCCACCGGAGGGGACGGCGCCGGACCTGGTGGTGCTGACCGCCCCCTGGGCGGCCGCCGACCCGCTCGTGGCCGGGCTGCAGCGGGCGGGGACGGTGCACCTGGTGGCCACCGTCCGGGGGGAGACCGGTGTGGTCGGCCCGCTCGTGGTGCCCGGCCGCAGCAGCTGCCTGCGGTGCGCGGACCTGCACCGGCGCGACGCCGACCCGGCGTGGCCGGCACTGGCCGCCCAGCTCACCGCCGGGGAGGTCCCGGCCGGGGGCTCGACCGTCACCAGCCTGCTGACGGCGCTGACCGCAGCCCAGCAGGTGCTCGCCTACCTCGACGGCAGCGGCGCTCCCGCGACGCTCGGGGCGACCGTCGAGCTGCGGGTGCCCGACCTCGTCCCCGCCCGCCGTCGGTGGCCGGCCCACGCCCAGTGCGGCTGCCTCGGCACCCCGGTGGGGACCCCTTCGGGGGACGCGCACGCACCCGCACCCGGCACACGGGGAGCCGGGCGGGGACAATGGTCGGTGGAGCGGCGGGCGGAGGACCTCCTCCGCGACGACGACCTGCGAGCGCCGTGACCGACGAGCTGGGGGCACCCCTGCTTGCGGGGGACAGCGAGGAGGACACGTGCCCGACAGCGAGCAGGGGATCCCCCGGGGCTCGATGGCCCGCACCGCGCGCCTGGCCTCCCTCCCCCTCGGCGCCGCCGGCCGCGCCACGCTGGGCATCGGCAAGCGGCTGTCGGGCCAGTCCTCCGAAGCGGTCACCGCCGAGCTGCAGCAGCGCACGGCCGAGCAGCTGTTCGCGGTGCTGGGCCAGCTCAAGGGCGGGGCGATGAAGCTCGGCCAGACCCTCTCGGTCTTCGAGGCGGCGGTGCCCGAGGAGGTCGCCGCGCCCTACCGCGAGGCGCTGGTCAAGCTCCAGGAGGAGGCGCCGCCGATGCCGGTGCGCACCGTGCACGCGGTGCTCGCCCAGCAGCTCGGCGGGAAGTGGCGCGAGCGGTTCCGGCACTTCGACGACGCCCCGGCCGCCGCGGCCAGCATCGGCCAGGTGCACCGGGCCACCTGGCGCGACGGCCGCGACGTCGCGGTCAAGATCCAGTACCCCGGCGCCGCGACGGCGCTCATGGCCGACCTCAACCAGCTGGCCCGCTTCGCCCGCCTGTTCGCGGGGATGTTCCCGGGCATGGACGTCAAGCCGCTGATCGCCGAGCTCAAGGCCCGCGTGATCGAGGAGCTGGACTACGGGCTGGAGGCCGACGCCCAGCGCCAGTTCGCCGCCGCCTACGCCGGCGACCCGCGGATCGTCGTCCCCCGGGTGGTGGCCAGCGCACCCAAGGTGATCGTGTCGGAGTGGCTGGAGGGCATCCCGCTGTCGCGGATCATCCTCGACGGCACCCGCGAGCAGCGCGACGGCGCCGGCCTCCTCATGGCCGAGCTGCACTTCTCGGGGCCGCAACGGGCCGGGCTGCTGCACGCCGACCCGCATCCGGGCAACTTCCGGCTGACCCGCGACGGCCGGCTCGGGGTGATCGACTTCGGCGCCACCGCCCGGCTGCCCGACGGGCACCCCGAGCCGATCGGCCGGCTGCTGCGCTGGGCGCTGCAGGGCCGGGCGGACGACGTCCTGGTCGACCTGCGCGCCGAGGGCTTCATCCGCACCGGCATCGAGGTCGACGCCCAGGGCGTGCTCGACTACCTGCGACCGCTGCTCGCGCCGATCGAGACCGGCCACTTCCACTTCACCCGCGCCTGGATGCAGGAGCAGGCGGCGCGGGTCGGCGACCCCCGGAACGAGGCCAGCCGGCTGGGCCGCCAGCTGAACCTGCCCCCGGCCTACCTGCTCATCCACCGGGTGACGATGGGGTCGATCGGCGTGCTGTGCCAGCTCGACGCCGCCGGGGACTTCCGCGCCGTGCTCGAGGAGTGGCTGCCCGGCTTCACCGGCTGACCGGCCGCTCCCTGCCCGTGCCGGTGCGAGGGCCGCCGTCGCGCCCGGTGCGGACGCGACCGGCCCCGGGCCGGTCGACGCGATCCCGGGTCAGCAGGAGCACGAGCAGCAGCAGGGCCGCGTTGCCGGCGACGCCGGCCCAGCTGCTCCACCCGGCCCACCCCTCGGGCAGCGCCCCGGTGAGCCGCAGCAGCGCCGGATCGCCCTCCCGGAGCAGGTAGGCGCCGACGTTCCACCCGGCGTGCAGTCCCATCCCCAGCCACAACGACCCGGTGCGCACGTAGGCGAGAGCGAACGCCAGCCCGGCCAGCACGAGGTGCAGCGCGTACGGGCCGGACATCAGGTCCGGCCACCGCGGCGCGTGGAACAGCACGAACAGCGCCGTGGAGACGGCGACCGCCGCGCGGACGGACACCGACGGTGGCAGCAGCGTGAAGACCGCACCGCGGAAGACGACCTCCTCGGAGAACGCCTGGTAGCCGGCCACGAGCAGACCGGTGACCACGACGGGGACGACGTCGGCGGCGTGCACACCGGTCGCTGGTCCGCGGCCGCCCCACCACCGGACGACGAACACCGCGAGGTAGGCCAGGGTGCCGCCGAGGACGCCGGTGGCGAGCAGCCGGCCGGCGGGTCGAGCGGGCGAGAGACCCCACGACGTCCGCACTCCTGGCTCGGTCCGCCGGACCGCCCACCACACCGCGGCCGCGAAGAGCGTGGCACCTGCCACCGCCGCTCCCACGGGGGCGACCCCGAGACCGGCGAGGATCCACGGCGCCCACTGGCTGACCGCCAGCACGGCGAAGACGGCGGCTCGCTGCACGCCGGTCCTCCGTTCGGGTCGTTCGATGCCGGCCCGCACCGGCATCGGGGTCCCGGTGGGGACCGGAGCGCGCGGGCCGGGCCCGGCGCCGATCGCCCCGCGGCTCGGCGCGGTGCGGCCGTCACACCGTCGTCGTCCCGGGGCCGGGCGCTCACCCGGCGGCGGCTCCCACCAGGCCGTGCCGCTCCAGCGCAGCGCGGACGACGGCCGTCTCGGCCTCGTCGGCCTCCACCAGCGGCAGCCGCAGGCCGGCCGAGCAGTGGCCGAGCAGCTGCAGCGCGCGCTTGATCCCGATCGGGTTCGTGGTGACGGCCAGCGCGGCGTAGAGGTCGCGCAGGGTGGCGTCGATCTCCGCCCGCTGCCCGGGCTCGGTCACCATGCGCCGCATCTGCGGGCCGACGAGGTGGCTGGCGACGAGGATCCCGCCGACGGCACCGAGGTCGAGGGCGCGGGCGAAGGTGTCGTCGTTGCCCGCGTACAGATCCAGCCCGTCGATCGGCGCGAGGTTGGCGTCGTTGGCCTGCTTCACGCCGACGATGTTCTCCGCGCTCCGCCCGATCTCGGCGAGCAGCTCGTTGGGCACGTCGACGACCGAGCGCGACGGGATGTTGTAGAGCAGCACCGGCCGGTCGGTGCTCCGGGCCACCTCGCGGTAGTGGGCCAGCAGCCCGCGGCGGTTCGGTTTGTTGTAGTACGGCGTGACCGACAGGACGCCGTCGACACCGAGCTCGGTGGCGCGGGCGGTCATCTCGCAGGCGTGGCGGGTGTCGTTGGAGCCGGTACCGGCGATCACCTGCGTGCCTGCCGGGCGCTCCCCCACCGCCAGCTCGATCAGCCGCAGGTGCTCGGCGTCGGAGAGCGTCGGGGCCTCCCCGGTGCTGCCGCACACCACGACCCCGTCCGAGCCGTTCGCGCAGACGTGCCGGTGGAGGGCGACGAAGGCGTCCTCGTCGATCCGCCCGTCGGCGTCGAACGGGGTGACCAGGGCGGTGAGGACGGGACCGAAGGGCGGCACGCACCGAGGCTATCCGCCGGGGGGCGGGAGGCCGGTCCCGGGACGCACCGGGGAGCGTCCGGGACCGGCCTCGACGGGGGCCTCCCCGCCGCCTGCCGCCGTCAGCGGACGGCGGCGCTGGCCCGCGCGGCCCGCAGCCGTGCGTACTCGGCGCGCCGCGCCCAGCGGCGGGCGGCCCGCAGCCGGCGCAGCCGCCCGGCCGCGTCGGCCTGCGACCGCAGCTCGGCGAGCCGGTCACAGGCCAGGTCGTACTCGTAGCCGTACATCTGGATCGCCTCGTTCCGGAGGGCGACCGCCCGCGACAGGGTCCGTCGCGGTGGTCGGTGGGTGGTGTCGGTGCTCGTGCCGGTGCGCCCGCCCGGCAGGGACCCGCCGCGAGCCTGCGAGCGGCGGGGGGCGGGGTGGTCCTGCGGCACGCGGCCATCCGCCCTGCCGCTCACGCGGCCATCCGCCCTGCCGCTCACGCGGCCACGACCTTGCGGGGACGCCCCCGCGGCCGCTTGCGGGCGATGACAGCCCCGCGCTCGAAGATCTCGCCGCCCCAGACGCCCCACGGCTCGCCGCGCGAGAGGGCGCCGGCCAGGCAGGCGTCGCGGACCGGGCAGTCGGCGCACAGCGCCTTGGCCATCTCGAGCTGCTCGGGCCGCTCGGCGAACCACAGGTCGCGGTCGTCCTCGCGGCACGGCAGCGGCCGTCGCACCGGCGCCGGCGCCAGGGGCGCCTGCGGCTGACGGGGGGTGCTGCCACCGGTCCGGGGGAGCCCGGGTCGGCGGTGGGACGTCGGGCGGATCAGGGTCGACTGCACTGCCGCTCCTCCTCGTACTGGTCGTCTGCGGCCGGCGGGTTCGCCGACCTGGGATCGGGCCGGGTGCCGCAGAAACGACGGAGGCCGCGGATCCCGGGTTCGGGTTCCGCGGCCTCGAGGAGGTCCGGTGAGCGCTAGCTCAGCGGCCTGCCCGGGGAGTGGATCCCGAAGGTGGACTCGTTCTGGATGTGCTGCTCATCGGTGCCGGCGCCGAACGGCATGCCGCCGGTGAGGACGCGCAGGCGGGCGGAGGGCACACGGGTGCCGTACACCGGAGCCGGGGTGGCAGCGGGCGGCGTGGCGGCGACGGCGCAGGTGCCGGTGGCCGGACGCGCGCCGAGGGCCCCGGCAGAGAGGGCCGGGGTGGTCGTCCAGGACGTGCTGCTCATCTGTGCCACCCCTCCTCCCGGGGACGCGGTGCGGCCGTGGTCGGCGGCACCGGATCTGGTGCGCACCCGAGGCTCTCCCCGGGCGCGATCAGGACAGTAGGGGCGGCCGCCGAGCGCGGTCAACGCAATTAGCGGACGCGTCCACCGGACGCGGGACGGGCCGGATCGGCGCCGCCGCGTCGGGACGATGTGTCCCCGTTCACTCGCCGACGGTCGCCAGCACGTCCTCGCCGTAGAGCTCCAGCTTGCGGGCGCCGACTCCGGGCAGGCCGGCCAGCTCGCGCAGCGTCGCCGGGCGGGTCTCCGCGATGGCCTGCAGCGTCGCGTCGGGGAAGACGACGTAGGCCGGCACCGAGGCCGCCTGGGCCGCCGAGCTGCGCCAGGCACGCAGCTTCTCGAACAGCTCCCCCGCCGCACCGTCCAGGACGACCTTGGCCTTCTTCGGCTTCCGCGCCGGCACCGCCGCGGCCGCGTCGGGCGCCAGGCCGTCGAGGAAGCGGCTGCGCGGCCGGCTGCGCCGCGCACCCGGGTTGCGGGCCAGCGACCAGGACAGGGTCAGCTGCTCGCGGGCCCGGGTCACCGCGACGTACAGCAGCCGGCGCTCCTCCTCGACGGCGTCGGGCCGGGCGAGCGACTGGGAGATCGGGAGGACGCCGTCGACCAGGCCGACGACGAAGACCGCGTCCCACTCCAGCCCCTTGGCCGCGTGCATCGAGGCCAGCGTGACGCCCTGGACCGTGGGCGCGTGCTGGGCGTCGGCCCGCTGGGCCAGGTGGGACACGAAGCCGGTCAGGTCCAGCGACGGGTTCTCGGCGACGAGGTCCACCGCGAGGTCCACCAGCGCCGACAGCGACTGCCACCGGTCCCGCGCCGCCCCGCCGGCCGGGGGCCGGTGCTCGACCCAGCCGGTCGAGGCGAGCACGTCCCGCACCGTCGGCACCAGGGCGCCGGGCTCCGTGCCACCGGCCGCGGCGCCGCGCAGCAGCAGCACCGCCTCCCGCACCTCCGGGCGCTCGAAGAACCGCTCGCCGCCCTTGAGGACGTAGGGCACACCGGCGTCGGTGAGCGCGTTCTCGTAGACCTCGGACTGGGCGTTGATCCGGAAGAGGATCGCGATCTCCGCCGCCGGGGTGCCGGCGTCGACCAGCGCCCGGCAGGCGGCAGCGACCGCGGCGGCCTCGGCCGGCTCGTCGGGGTGCTCGGCGAACCGCGGCGCCGGGCCTTCCGCCCGCTGACCGAGCAGCCGCAGACCGGGTAGCCCCTTGCGCCTCGGGGCCTGGCCGATGAGCTTGTTGGCCAGCCCCACGACCTGCGGCGTGGAGCGGTAGTCGCGCTCGAGCTTGACCACCTCGGCGTCGGGATAGCGGTCGGCGAAGCCGAGCAGGTAGTCCGGATCGGCGCCGGTGAACGAGTAGATCGTCTGGTTCGGGTCACCGACGACGCAGACGTCGGCGCGCCCGCCGAGCCAGGCGTCGAGCAGTCGCTGCTGCAGCGGGTTGACGTCCTGGTACTCGTCGACGACGAAGTGCCGGTACTGGGCGCGGACCTGGCGGGCGACCTGCTGGTGCTCCTCCAGCGCGTAGGCGGTGACCAGCAGCAGGTCCTCGAAGTCCAGCGCCCCGTCACGCTGCTTGGCGGCCTCGTAGGAGGCGTAGACCTGGGCCACGGCGGCGGCCTCGAACGGCGGCTCGCGGCCGGCGGCCGCCGCCTTGGCCGGGTAGTCCTCGGGCGTGGCCAGCGTGGTCTTGGCCCACTCGATCTCGCTGGCGAGGTCGCGCAGGCTGGTGCGGTCGGTGGTCAGCCGGTGCCGGGCGGCGGCGCTGCCCACCACCCGCAGCTTGTTCTCGATGAGCGGCGGCATGGGGCCGCCCAGCACCTGCGGGGCGAAGTAGCGCAGCTGGCGCATGGCAGCGGCGTGGAAGGTGCGCGCCTGCACCCCGCCGACCCCCAGGGACGCCAGGCGGGTGCGCAGCTCGCCGGCCGCCCTGGCGGTGAACGTCACGGCCAGCACGGCCTCCGGCGCGAACGCGCCGACGTGCACCCCGTAGGCGATGCGGTGGGTGATGGTGCGGGTCTTCCCCGTGCCCGCACCGGCCAGGATGCACACCGGCCCGCTCACCGCCGAGGCCGCCGCCCGCTGCTCGTCGTCCAGGCCGGCGAGCACCGCCTCCCCGCCGCGCTGTCCCTCGGTCACGTCCCCGATCCTCCCAGCCGGGTGCGACGGGCCCGGGGAAGCATCCACAACCGGGCGGTGTTGCGAGAGCGGGACAGCGGAACCGTCCCGGACCCGAACCCCCTCATGACCACGCCCGCACCCCGGAGGACCCCCTCGATGAGCGCCGCGACCGCCGCCGTGACCATGTACACCACCACCTGGTGCGGCTACTGCAACCGGCTCAAGAAGCTGATGCAGCGCGAGGGCATCGACTTCGCCGAGGTCGACATCGAGGTGACCGAGGGCGCCGCCGACGTCGTCATGGCGGCCAACGGCGGCAACCGCACCGTGCCGACGCTCGTCTTCGCCGACGGCGCAGCGCTGACCAACCCGAGCATCGACCAGGTGAAGGCCCAGCTCGCGCAGCTGCCCGGCGCCTGAGACCCCGGCATCGGGGCGGCGGTCCCCCGCGAGCGCCGGGGGACGGTGCATCATCGGTGTCCGCACGGCCCGCACCGCGGCGGCCGCGTGCACCCGCGTATCCCCGTCCGGCCCCGGAGGTCGTCACGTGAGCAACCGTCTCGGGCACGCGCGCCGTGCCTCCGGATGCCCGGACGCCGCGGGCGCCGCCGGCGGGGCCACCGGGGGGGCCACCGCCGTCTCGCCGGTCATGGTGGTGCGCACCGAGCGCGGGTGGTCGGTGGTCGCGCCGCAGGGCTCCGCCGACGTCGGCGACCTGCTCGAGGGCCTGTCGCTGGCCGACCTGCTCGCCGAGGCCGCCGGCGTGGTGCCCGAGCTCGACCGGACCGCCCGCCGCGCCGCGCGCGGTCCGGCGGCGTCCGCCCCCGCTCCCGAGGCCGACCCGCGTGACGCCCGGCTGGCCGCCGTCGAGCGCACCGTCGCCCAGCTCGAGCACGCCCTGGCCGCCCGGGTGGCGACCGAGCGGGCCATCGGCGTGCTCGCCGAGCGGCACCACACCACCCCGCGCTCGGCCTTCGAGCTGCTGCGCGGCGAGGCCCGCAGCAGCGGGCGACCCGTGCACGAGCTGGCCCGCGAGGTGCTCGCCGGTCTCGACGAGCGCCCGGCCGTCCCGCCGGCCGCCGGCCCCTCGGACCCGCCCGCCGAGGCGACCGCCCGGCCGCCGGCACCCCGCGCCGGCGGCGGTCGGCGGACACGCACCCGCTCGGGCGCCGTCGTCGCGGGGGACGGCCGCTCCTGACCCGACCCGAACCGGTCACCCCCGGCGGGCTGGCCGACCGGCTCGCCGCGCTGCTCGCCGGGGTGCCGCCCGAACCCGGGGCCACCGCGCTGCGCGTCGCCGTCGACGGCCCGGACGCCGCCGACCCGGCCGGGCTGGCCTCGGCGGTCGCCGATCGGCTCCCCGCGCTGGGGCGCCCCGCCGCCGTCGTACCGGCGCCGGGCTTCTACCGGCCGGCGTCCCTGCGGCTGGAGCACGGCCGGACCGACCCCGACGCGCGCTACACCGACTGGCTGGACACCGGCGCGCTCGCGCGGGAGGTGCTCGACCCGCTCGGCCCCGGGGGCAGCGGCGAGTACCTGCCGGTGCTGTGGGACGTCGACCGCGACCGGGCCGCCCGGGTGCCCCGCCGCCCGCTGCCGCCGGGCGGGGTCGTCCTCGTCGCCGGGGCGCTGCTGCAGGGGGTCGGGCTGGCCTTCGACGTCGTCGTCCACCTGCGCGTCGCACCCGCCGCGCGGCTGCGGCGGACGCCGGCGGGCGAGGCCTGGCAGCTGCCCGCCTTCGACCGGTACGACGACGAGGTCGACCCCGCCGCCCTGGCCGACGCCGTGGTGCTCGCCGACTCCCCCGACCACCCGGCGCTGGTCCTGCGGGGGCGGTTCGGCACGGCGTCGTGACCCGGGTCAGGAGGCGAGCCGGCCCCCGGCCCCGCCGGCCCCGCCGACCTCCGCCCAGAGGGCGTCGAGGGACAGCCCGAGGACGCCGGCGATCGCCGCGACCGTCGGGAAGGCCGGCGTGGCCACCCGGCCGGACTCGATCTTCCGGAGCGTCTCGGGCGAGACACCGGCGTCGAGCGCGGTCTGCAGCATCGAGCGCCCGCCCCGCGCGCGGCGGAGCAGCGCGCCCAGCCGTCGACCGCGTTCGACCTCCGCCGGGGTGAGGGGCGTCCTGACCACGGGCCGATACTAATACCGGGATAGTCTTACCGGAACAGCTGTCCCCCGGTGAGAGGTACCGCGTGATCGAGATCCTGGCCCCGACGGAGCTGCCGCGCGCGCGGGCGGCCGGCGCCCTGGTCGGCGGCATCCTGCAGACGCTGAGGGGCCGCTGCGCGGTCGGCACGAACCTGCTGGAGGTCGACCGGTGGGCCCGCGAGATGATCGACGCGGCCGGCGCCCGGTCCTGCTACGTCGACTACGCGCCGTCCTTCGGTCGGGGGCCCTTCGGCCACCACATCTGCACGTCGGTCGGCGACGCCGTCCTGCACGGTCTGCCGCACGACCGCACGCTGGCCGACGGGGACCTGCTGTCGCTCGACCTCGCCGTCTCACTGCACGGCGTCGTGGCCGACTCGGCGATCAGCTTCGTGGTCGGCACGACGTCGCCGGAGAGCACCGCGCTGATCGGCGCGACCGAGCGCGCGCTGGCCGCCGGCATCGCCGCGGCCCGCCCGGGGGCCCGCGTCGGCGACCTCTCCGCCGCCATCGGAGCCGTCCTCGGCGGGGCCGGGTACCCGGTCAACACCGAGTTCGGCGGGCACGGCGTGGGGTCGACCATGCACCAGGACCCGCACGTCCCGAACGACGGGCGCCCCGGGCGGGGCTACCGGCTGCGACCGGGGCTGCTGCTCGCGCTGGAGCCGTGGGTCATGGCCGACACCGACGAACTGGTCACCGACGCCGACGGCTGGACGCTGCGCAGCGCGACCGGCTGCCCGACCGCCCACAGCGAGCACACGATCGCGATCACCGACGACGGCGCGGAGGTGCTCACCCTGCCCCCGCGCTGACCGGCGGTCAGAGCTCGCCGGCCACCCAGCGGTCGATGATGTTCCGCGCGATCGACACCGGCGGCGGCAGGGCCCGCGGGCCCTCGCCTGAGCGGAGCTCGTCGCGGGTGAACCAGCGGGCCTCCTCGATCTCGGTCGGGTCGAGCCGCAGCGTGGGGTCGCCGTCGACCCGGGCGGTGAAGCCCAGCATCAGCGACTGCGGAAAGGGCCACGGCTGGCTGGCCACGTACCGGACGTCGGTCACCTGCACGCCGACCTCCTCGAGCACCTCCCGCGCGACCGCCCCCTCCGCGGACTCCCCCGGCTCGACGAACCCGGCGAGGATCGAGAAGCGGCCCGGCGGCCAGACCGCCTGCCGCCCCAGCACGCACCGGTCGCCGCCGTCGTGCACCAGCATGATCACCGCCGGGTCGGTGCGCGGGAACAGCTCGGCGCCGGTGACCGGGTCGCGCTGCACCCAGCCGGCCTTCTCGATGGTGGTCGGCGAGCCGGACAGCGGGCTGAACCGCGCGCGGGTGTGCCACTCGAGGATGCCGACGGCCTGCGCGAGGAGTCCGGCGTCGAGGTCGTCGAGGTCGGCGCCGAGCTCGCGCAGGTCGTGCCAGCCGTCGACCCCCGCGCCGTCGACGGTGAGCGCGCGCTCGCCGCGCAGCGCGGCGTAGGGCACCCCGTCGGCCTCCCCGAGGTACACCGACCCGGCCGGCAGGGCCGGCTGCTCGGCCCACACGAGCCGCGGCCGGCCGGCGGACCGCTGCACCGGAACGGCGCCGCGCGGGTCGACGGTGAGCACGCGGACCGGCCGTCCGCCCGCCGGGTCGGGCAGCGACCGGGCGAGGTGGCCGCGGTCGTGCGCGGAACGGGAGAGGACCGGGGTGATCCCGGTCGTCGCGCGGGTGTCGTCGCCCCAGGCGTCGGGAGGTCGGGCGTCGGGAGGTGGGGCGTCCGGCTCCCGGGTCTCCGGCGCCCGGGCCTCGGGCGGCGGGTTGTCGGCCGGGGTGCTCCCGCCGGTGGGAACCGTCACGCGCCGTCCGCGGGCGGCTCGGTGGGCGCGGCGACCTCCACCGGGCCGAGTACGCGCAGCGGGTCGGCGATCCGCCCGGCGTCGCCGACGACGACCGCGGTGAGCCCGTCGGGTGCGAGGTAGCGGCGGGCCGCCTCCTGCACCTCCTCGACGGTGACCGCGGCGAGCGCGCGCTGGTGCTCGGCCAGCCACTCCGGGGCGAGATCCGCGCCGATGAGCGCCGAGACGGTGCTCGCCAGGCCGGCGTGCGTCGCCGTCGACAGGGCCATGCTGCCCAGCACGTAGCGGCGGGCGCCGTCGAGCTCGGCCTCCGTGACCGGCAGCAGCGCCATGCGCCCGAGCTCGTACACCGTCTCCAGCAGCGCCGGCCCGGTGACCTCGGTGGCGACGTCGGCCTCGACCAGGAAGGACGACGCCGCGGCGAGGTGGTCCACGGAGCTGCGGGGGCTGTAGGTGTAGCCGCGCCGCTCCCGGATGTTCTCCACCAGCCGGGAGGAGAAGTAGCCACCGAAGACCATGTTGGCCAGGCGGACGGCGGCCAGGTCCGGGTCCGTGCGCCGCGGGGCGGGCCCGCCCAGCCGCACGTTGGACTGCACCGCGCCGGGGCGGTCGACCACCTGCAGCGCCGTCCGCCCCTGCTCGGGAACCGCGGGGGCGGTCACCGCCGACCCCTCGCCGGCCCAGTCCCCCAGCGCCGTGCCGACCGCGTCGACGGCGGCCTCGGGGTCGAGGTCGCCGACGAGCACCAGCGTGCTGCCCGCGGGGACCAGCCGCTCCCGGTGCAGCTTGCGCAGCGCGGTCGCGCGCACCAGCGCCACCTGCTCGGGGGCCGGCAGCTGCAGCGCGTAGGGGTGGGCGCCGTAGCGCCGCTCGGCCAGTGCGCTGCGGGCGATGACCCCCGGCTGGGAACGCGCGATCGCGATCCGCTCGGCCACCCGCGCCCGCTCGGCCTCCACCTGCGCGTTCGGGTAGGTGGCGGCGGTGAGCAGCTCGGCGAGGACGTCGAGGACCGGGGTCAGGCCCTCGGTCAGCAGGGTGGTGGAGAACAGCACGCGGTCGGGGTCGGTGGAGACCACCAGCTCGCCGCCCTGGGCCTGCACGAGCTGGGCGATCCCGGTCTGGTCGTGCCGCTCGGTCCCCAGCAGCACGGCGCCGGAGAGCACCGAGGCGCGGGCCGCGTGCTGGGCGGCGGCGCGCGCCGACCCGGCGGCGAAGGGAACGCGCAGCCGCAGCTCGACCAGCGGCACACCCGGACGCGGGACGACGACCACCCGCAGCCCGGTGGGCAGCGTCCGGTCGGTGACCGCGAGCTCCGGCTGCGGGCGGGGCTCGCCGAGCGGCGGGACGAGGTCGAGGTCGAGCACCGAGGTCATCGCCGTCCTCCCGTGGCCTCGAGCGTCAGGACCGCGACCGTGCCGGGGTCCAGTCCGCGGGCCGCGGTGCGCACCTGCTCGGGGGTCACGGCGGCCAGGCGGGCCGCGAGCTCTCCGGCCAGCTCCGCGCGGCCGTGCACGAGCTCGGCGGCGGCGAAGCCGAGGGTGCGGCCGAGGACGCTGTCGGCCTGGCGCAGCAGCTGGGCCTCGGCCCGGGCCTGCACGCGGGTCAGCTCCTCGGTCCCGACGCCCTCGTCGGCCACCTTCGCGATCTCCTCGTGCACGGCGCCGACGACGTCGTCCACGGCGACGGTCGCGGGGTGGTGCACCTGGGTGGTGAGCAGCGTGGCGTCGCGGACGTCGAACGGGTCGCCGAAGAGCCCGACGTAGCTGCTCTGGGCGACGGCCAGCGAGTCGTCGTGCACCAGCCGGCGCTCCAGGCGGGAGGCGTCGCCCTCGCTGAGCAGCTCGGCCAGCAGCACCGTGCCGAGGTAGGTGTCCAGGTCGCCGACCGGGTCGGGCACCCGCCAGCCGAGCGCGACCGCGGGCGCGGGGGCCAGCCGGTCCTCGACGACGGCGGAGCGGACCGTGGTCGGCGAGGGCTCCCCGGTGGGCGGGGTGGGCGGGAAGTCCCGCGCCTCCACGGCCCCGAACCAGCGCTGCACCAGCCGCTCGGTCTCGGCGACGTCGAGGTCGCCGCCGATGCACAGGACGGCGTTGCCCGGCGCGTAGTACTTGTGGAAGAAGTCGGCGGCGTCGTCGACGGTGGAGGACTCCAGGTCGACGAAGGAGCCGTAGCCGTCGTGGGTGTTGGCGAAGCTCTCGAACGCGACCTGCGGCAGCTGCAGCCAGGGGAAGGCGCCGTAGGGCCGGTTGAGCACGTTGACCCGGATCTCCTCCTTCACCACGTCGATCTGGTTGCGCAGGTTCTCGGCGGTGATCGCCGGCGCGGCCATGCGGTCGGCCTCGAGGAACAGCGCCCGCTCGAGCGCCTCGGCGGGCAGCGCCTCGTAGTAGTTCGTGTAGTCCTGGTGCGTCGACCCGTTGAAGGTGCCGCCGGCGGCCTGCACCAGCCGGGCGTGCTCCATCTTGGGGACGTGCGCGGATCCCTGGAACATCAGGTGCTCGAAGAGGTGGGCGAATCCGGTGCGGCCCTCGGGCTCGTTGCGCATGCCGACGTCGTAGAAGACGGTCACGGCCACGACCGGCACGCTGCGGTCGGGCGCCAGGACGACCCGCAGGCCGTTGTCGAGGCGGAAGCGCTGCACCGGGTGCCGGAGGATGAGGTCGGCCCCAGCTGCTGTCACGCTCCGACCCTATGCCCCTGCGGCTCTCCGGACCGCACCGCGATGTCAGAGCACGTCGACGGACGCGATGACCTGGTCGATGACGCCGTAGAGCTCGGCATGGGTGTTGGGGATGGACAGGAAGAGCAGGGCCGGCTGGGCGCGGCCGACGTCGACCAGCAGCAGCGCCGCGCGCTCGCCGGTGGCCTCGTAGCCCTCGACGTCCCAGCTGAGCTGGAACTCGACGAGGTGGGCCGGCGCCCCGTCCACGGTCAGCGCCTCGTCGCGGCGGATCTGCTGCTGGTTGGGCGCCGGGTAGTAGTTGACCCGGGCGCTGTCGGCGACCTGCTGCAGCGTGGCCGCGAGGCTGCCGGGGCCGGCGTAGCCGAACTCCGGCGCGAGCGGCCCGGAGGTGCACTGGGCGATGAAGTTGCCGCCCGAGGGCACCTGCTCCTGGGTGACGAAGTACTGCCCCGCCGTCTCGGTGGTCTCCGAGACCGGGAACATGTCGTACTCGAACCAGCCGTCGCCCAGGTACGGGTAGGCGATCCCGGCGGCCTGGTCGACGATGCGCACGGTGCCCGGCGGGAACGCGTTGCCCGAGGGCGGCGCCGGATCGGCGGTCGCCGGAGCTGCGCCCTGGTCGCCTCCGCCGCCGCGCCCCACCAGGGTGGCGAGGACGACGACGAGCACCACGGCCAGCACGCCGACCCCGACCCACCACGCCGCCTTGCTGCGGCCGGGGGGTGGCGCACCGGCCGGCGCCCAGGTGACCGGGCGGGCGGGGGCCACCGTCGTGCCGGTGGCCGGAGCGACGGAGTGGGGAGACTGCACCGCGACCCCGGGGCCGGCCGGCGTGGTGACGTCGGACCAGCCGAGGCCGTTCCACCAGCGCACCATGCCGGGGGCGCCGTCGGGGTCGGGGTACCAGCCCGCCGGCGCGGTGGGCTCGCCAGGTCCGGTCACGGGGCCAGGGTAGGAGATCAGATGCCGCGATCGGCGTTGCTGCCCCACCAGCTCCGGAGCGTCCGCAACCCTTCCTCCCCGCCGCCGCGCAGCTCCACGGCGGAGAAGCTGCCGAGGTCGTCCCACGTCCAGGCGAGGACGGCGTCGCCCTCCTCGTCGACGTAGCAGGCCAGCGACCCCAGCTCGGCGTCGTCGAAGTCGGTCAGCCGCAGCCAGCCCTGCGGCGTGTCGGTCGACCCGCAGCGGAACGTGTCCTCGAGGCGGGCCAGCCCGCGGGCCTCGACCTCCGCCTGCAGCGCCTGCTCCCCGCCGTCGGCCGCGTGGACCCGGTACAGGCCGTCGGGCAGGCCCGAGTCCTCGTCCCCGTCGGGACACGTGAGCACGAGCAGCTGGCCGTTCCCGGGGTCCTCGGCGCTGCAGTCGCCCGGCGTGACGCCGACCGGCAGGGCCAGGGCGATCAGCCGGTCGGCGGCCTCGGTGACGTCGTCCGCGGCGGCGGCCGCCCGGCGATCGAGGACGACGGCCCAGACGGCGAGGCCGACCGCGACCGCCGTCGTCAGGGCGACCAGCACCCAGGGCAACGGGCTGCGGCGGCGCGGGCCCGGCGTCTCGGGGGCGGGGGCGCCGACCACGGTCGGCGGCGCGACGGCGACGGCCTGGTGGCGGGTGGCCGGCCGGTCGGCGCCGTCCCAGGCGAGTGCGGTGATGGCCGTGCGGTCGCCGTCCGGCGCCGGGACCGGCACGCCGCTGCCGGTCAGCGCCTCGCGGGCCGCGGCGGCCATGGCACCGGCGGTCGGCCAGCGCTGCCCGCGGTCCTTGGCCAGCCCGCGCAGGACGACGGCGTCCAGCGCCGGCGGCACCCCCGGGCGGAGGGCGGACGGCGCCGGCGGCTCCTCGTGCAGGTGGGCGTACATCAGGCCCATCGGGTCGCCGGGGGCGAAGGGACGGCGGCCGGTGAGCAGCTCGAACAGCACGCAGGCCAGCGAGTACACGTCGGCCCGGCCGTCCAGCGGCTCGCGGGTGAAGCGCTCGGGTGCCATGTAGTCGGTGCTGCCCACCGCCAGCCCGGTGCCGGTGAGCCCGGGACCGGTGCCGTCGTCGTCGGCCACCCGGGCGATGCCGAAGTCGGCGAGGTAGGCGAAGTCGTCGCCCGGCGCGGAGCCGGCCAGGTCGCCGCCGTCGGCACGCCCGACGAGCAGCACGTTGGACGGCTTGACGTCGCGGTGCACGAGGCCGCCGGCGTGCGCGGCGTCCAGCGCACGGGCGACCTGCCCCACCACGTCGACGGCGCGGGCCGGCGGCAGCGTGCCGCAGCGGGCGAGCAGCGAGCCGAGGTCCTCCCCCTCGACCAGCCGCATGTCCAGGAACAGCTGCCCCTCGATCTCCCCGTACCGGTGGATCGGGACGACGTGCGGCTCGTTGAGCCGGGCGGCGATCTGCGCCTCGCGGCGGAACCGCTCGCGGTAGTGCTCGTCGGCGGCCCACTGCGCGGGCAGCAGCTTGAGCGCGACGTCGCGCTGGTGCTCGGCGTCGTGCGCCCGCAGCACCTGCCCCATGCCGCCGCGGCCGAGCTCGCCGAGGACGCGGTACGGCCCGAAGGACCAGCCCTCCATCGCCGGGCTCACCGGCGCGGCACCGCGGCGAGCTCCCGCCACAGGTGGGCCGCGGCCTCGGCGCCGCGGTGCAGCATCGGCAGCAGCACCCGCTCGTTCGGCGAGTGGATGCGGTCGGTAGGCAGCCCGGCGCCGAGGAACAGCAGCGGCGCACCGAGGACGTCGACCAGGTCGGCCTCGGGCCCGCTGCCGCCCTCGCGGGTGAACAGCACGTCGGCGGCCTCGCGGTCGGCGGCCTGCGCGATGGCGGTCAGCAGCGCGGCCATCGCCGGGGAGTCGAGGTCGCTGGCGCACGGCGACACGCCACCGGGCGGGGTGTGCACCTCCGCCTCGATGCCCTCGGGCAGGTGCTGGTCCACCCAGGCGCGCACCTGCGCCGCGACGTCCTCGGGGCGCTGGTCGGCGACCAGCCGGAAGGTCAGCTTGGCGTGCGCCTCGGCCGGGATGATCGTCTTGTGGCCGGGGCCGGTGTACCCGCCCCACATCCCGTTGACCTCGGCGGTCGGCCGGGCGCCGATCCGCTCCAGCGTGCTGTAGCCGGCCTCGCCGGCGGTCGCGCGGGAGGCGGCGGGGCCGGCGAGCCACGCCTGTTCGTCGAACGGCACCCGCGCCATGAGCTCGCGCTCGCGGTCGGACAGCGGCCGGACGGCGTCGTAGAAGCCGGGCAGCGTGACCCGGCCCTGCTCGTCGTGCAGCGCCGCGAGGAGCGCCGCCATGGCGTGCAGCGGGTTGGGCACGCCGCCGCCGAAGGACCCGGAGTGCAGGTCGACCGCGGGGCCGCGCAGGGTGATCTCGGCGTCGGCCAGCCCGCGCATGCCGACGACGGCGCTGGGCACGTCGGGGGCGACCATGCCGGTGTCGCTGACGACGACGACGTCGCAGGCCAGCCGGTCGGCCCGCTCCCGCAGCAGCCCGGCGAAGTGCGGGGAGCCGGACTCCTCCTCCCCCTCGACGAGCAGCTTCACCGTGACCGCGGGGGTGTCGCGGCCGGTGGCGGCCAGGTGCGCGCGGATGCCGAGCAGGTGGAACGCGACGTTGCCCTTGTCGTCGATGGCGCCGCGGGCGTGCAACTCGGGTCCGTCGGGTCCCTCGACGAGGGTGGGCTCGAAGGGCGGGTGCTCCCACAGCGACACCGGGTCGACCGGCTGCACGTCGTGGTGGCCGTAGACGAGCGCGACCGGTGCACCGGCGTCGCCCGAGGGCCACTCGGCGTAGACCGCCGGGGCGCCGGGGGTCGGCCAGATCTCCACGGTGGGGAACCCGGTGCGGCGCAGCGCCCCGGCCAGCCACTCGGCACTGCGGGCGACGTCGCCGGCGTGCGCGGGGTCGGCGGAGATGGACGGGATGCGCAGCCAGGCGTCGAGGTCGGCGTGCAGCTCGTCGCGGTGGGCGCGCACGAACGCGCGTTCGGGGCTGGTCACGCCTGCGACCGTAACGGGGCGCCCCGGCGGACGCCGTGGCCCGCGGACGGCGCCGGGCCGCCGGGCCGCAGCGTTGGCTGCCGGGCCGCAGCGTTGGCCGTCCCCCGGCCACCCCCGCGCGCGGAGTGGCCGCGCCGGGGGCAACGCCCCGCGGACGGCACTAGCGTGCGGAGCATGACCGCAGGGCTGCAGCGCGTGGACGTCGGCGACCTCACCTTCGACGTGCGGGCCGACGGCCCCGAGGACGGCCGCCCGGTGCTGCTGCTGCACGGCTTCCCGGAGACCTCGCTGTCGTGGGCGGCGGTGACGCCGCTGCTGACGTCGGCGGGGCTGCGCACCTACGCCGTCGACCAGCTCGGCTACTCCCCCGGCGCGCGCCCGGCGGAGGTCGGGGCCTACGCGATGACCAACCTCGCGCAGGTGACCGCCGACCTCATGACCGCGCTCGACGCGCCGGTCGCCGACGTGGTGGGGCACGACTGGGGCGCGAACGCCGCCTGGGCGCTGGCCGCGTGGCACGGCGATCGGGTGCGCTCGCTGACCGCGGTGTCGGTGCCGCACCCGACCGCCTTCACCGCCGCCTGGCGCAGCGACCCCGAGCAGCAGGAGCGGTCGGCCTACATCCGGCTGTTCTGGCAGGAGGGCAAGGCCGAGGAGGTGCTGCTCGCCGACGGCGCCCGCCGGCTGCGTCGGATGTTCGGCGGCGTCGTGCCGGAGGAGGCGGTCGAGGAGTACGTCGCGGTCCTCTCGGCGCCGGGCGCGCTGACCGCGGCGCTCAACTGGTACCGGGCGATGAGCTCCTCCACCCCGGTGGACGACGTCGCCGTCCCCACCACCTACGTCTGGAGCGACGCCGACGTGGCGATCGGCCGGACCGCGGCCGAGGCCTGTGCCGCGCACGTGACCGGCGACTACCGGTTCGTGGAGCTGCCCGGGGTCAGCCACTGGATCCCGGAGGAGGCACCGGAGGCGCTGGCCCGCGCGATCCTGGACCGGATCGCCTCCAGCTGAACCGGCCGGCCGCGCCACCTCGCCGGGGCTGCGGGCCGGTCGGTGGGCCGGTCGACGGCGGGTGCCCGCCATCAGCCGGACCGGGTGGATGCGGGACGACAGAGCCCGGGCGCGACGCCGGGACCGTCACCCCGGCGGGCGTCACCTCCGCGTCCCCACCCGTCGCGCGCCGCCGCCGGCAGGTCGCCGCGTCGATGGGCCGGCGCTCGGGGCCTCGGCGACTCAGCTCAGTCTTCCTGTCCCTACCGGTGGCGCCTGGCAGGCGTGAAAATGTGGTCGGGCCGCCCGCCGACGTCGGTTCCCCGCCTGGGACACGATCCCGTAGCTCAGTCTGACGCTGGGGCCTGGACC